>JBNJFN010000098.1:0-10270 GCA_051746885.1 Bacteroidota bacterium
GGTCGAGGGCTATGATCGTAACATGATTCCTTACAGGCCACGTCCTGATAACTGGATGAATGCATATGATGTCGGACTGACCAACAATACCAATTTAACCCTGAGGGGAGGCTCGGGAGAGACCAACTTCTATCTGAACATGGGCTTTAAAAGTGATAAAGACATTAATCCCGAAACCAGGTTAACTCGATACAGTGGTCTACTGAAAGCCAGTCATAACCTGACTGATTATCTTACCATTGAGGGATCGATGACATACACCCACTCGGTGCCTGAAAATTCGCCTGCCAACATTGGTAGTCAGTACACGGCTTATTCGTTCAACCGGATGTACAACACTGAGAAGTATAAAGATCCCGATGTATGGCAAGCCGATCACGGCGGTACTCCCCAAAGTGATTATGGCGATGAATATGCCGAGGTTCCAAATCATAATATGTGGTTCAACATTTATAAACACCATACGGAACGACGAGAAAACACCTATAGGCCCATCCTGAAGGTTACGGCCAATGCCACAGACTGGCTAACCTTCACTGCGGAAGGGAACGTGAATATATTCAATACGGTTGAGGAAAGTAAAAACCTTGGCAGTGGCTACCAAAATGAAGGAGGTAGCTATAATCTTGGGCATGACCATAACAGAAGGATGACCGGCAAATTCACCAGCCAAATTAACCGAGAATTTGGTGATTTTGTTTTTGACGCCACCCTGGGTGGTGAAATATACCACCAGAAGCGTTCTGGTTCCTCTGTAGGGACAGATGGCGGACTGGTTGTTCCCGGACAGTTCTTTATGGGCAACAGCAGGAGAGACCGGAATAATAGCGCCTCTGTTGGCAACGAGAAGCAGATAACTTCGGCTTATGCTCTGACTTCTTTCTCCTGGAAAGATCAGGTTTATATTGATCTGACCGGCCGGAATGACTGGTCATCAGCCTTGGTTTATGCCGACGGATCAGGTGATTACTCTTATTTTTACCCCTCCATAAGCGGTTCGTGGATATTTAGCGAAAGCTTTACTTTGCCTGGATGGATGTCCTTTGGTAAATTAAGGGCCTCCTGGGCACAGGTAGGTAGTGATGCTAGCCCATATTTCATCAATCAGGCTTATGGTGTTAGTACACAGGAATTACCCTCCGGAAACATTTATACCAATGGTGTTAGCACAACGCTGGTTGACCCGGGGCTGTCACCGGAACAAAAACGATCAATTGAGTTTGGTGCCAACATGGAGTTTATTGATGGTCGTCTGGGATTTGATTTCACCTATTATAAGGAGAATACTTATGATCAGATCATGGACATACCTGCACCCAATATCAGTGGTGTTAACAATCAGAGGATCAATGCCGGTAACCTTCAGAACAAGGGTATTGAGCTTTCTGTTACTGGCACACCACTGAGGATGAATGATCTTGAATGGGATTTGACTTTTAACTATACCCGCAACCGCAACAAGATTGTCTCACTCCACGAGACTGTTGGTGATTGGAAAAATCTGGCTGGTAACCCTACATATGGTAACTACCGCGTAGGAAGTGCAGCCTATATTGGCGGCGAGTATGGCGTATTGTTATCTGATAGTAAACCACGGGTATACGAGGGTGATAATACAGAAAACCACGGTAAAAGACAGCTCACGTGGGACAATACTACACGTACCCCTATGTATCAGAGAAGCGATGTTCAGAGAGTCGGTTCCGTTCAGCCTGACTTTTTGGGAAGCGTTAAAAGTGATTTGCGTTACAAAAACTTATCGTTTTCCTTCATGCTGGATGGACGGATAGGTGGCCATGTTGCCTCTTTTACAAATCGTTACGGTACAGCCTGGGGCAATATGGAATCCTCTACCAAAGCTCACAATGTGCATGAAAGTGATATTACATGGACCAGTCAGTATGATGATACCGAAGGACGTGAGTACACCACCGGTGTAATCCCCCAGGGCGTATTTGCCGACAATACGGAGATCTCAACACCTGATGGAGGAAAACAGGATGTAGGAGGTATGACCTTTAAGGAAGCTTATGAGCAGGGTTATGTTGAGCCCGCTTTCCATTCAGCATGGCAATACTGGCAGCATAATTGGGCCAATGGAGTGATTACGGATCAGTGGTTATATGAACTAAACTATCTGGCACTGCGGAATATAAACCTCAGTTATAGCTTCCCCCAAAATGTTGCCCGGGATATAGGATTCCAGAGTTTGGCAGTATCTTTGAAAGCAAGAAACGTTCTTTACCTGTACAACAGTTCCCCGAATGATATGCATCCGGAAGGTTTCCGGGGTAATCAGGCAGATTATTCCTATTTTGAACGAACACCCAGACCGTATGCCAGGTCAGTCTCCTTACAGTTAAATATTGGATTCTAAAATATTATGACAATACAAAAAATAAGAGATATTATGAAAAGATTAGTGTTGACATTATTCATACTTGGCATTCTTGTTGTATCTTGTGACAAGGATGAGTTCGCCGAAATGAACAAACCCCCCTCAGACGTCAATGAACCGGATATGAGGTTTTTGTTGACGAATGCGTTAAATAATATGAACGGAGCTAGTTATACCACATGGTTTTACGATTACGGTTCGTATATGCAGCCATGGGTTCAGAATAACGTTGGCCAGGCTGGAGATGCTGCACCTCAAGGCAATAGTTCTCAGATGAATGATCTTGATGAAACTGGTGAGGTTGGCGGTCACGGTGTGATGGACTATACAGCAGAGATCCGTCATTTTATTGATGAAAGGTTCTCGGGCCGGGATCAGGCCGCACGCCAATATATCAAGGCTGTTACCTATCCCATACAGATCTATTCTGTGTTGATGCATTCGGATATTTATGGCCCAACTCCTTACACAGAAGCTAAAGAAGCCCGGTTCACCGATCCCCCTGAGCTGACTCCCAAATATGATAGCCAGCAGGAATTGTTCAATACCTTTTTGGAAGAGCTGAACATGGCTGAGGAGGTTCTTCAAACCGAACAGACATATGATGGAGAGGCAGTCAGTCAGATTAACCCCGGGTCACAGGATTACGTGTATGGGGGCAACTGGGATAATTGGATTAGATTCATCAATTCGCTGAAGCTTCGCATTGCTGTTCGTATGCTGCATCAGGATAGAGAAAGGGCCATAAGCATTGCCGAAGAGGTTGGTGAATCAGGGATTATGACCCGTGATAATGAATTCATCTATAACACAAGTATTGACTCACGCGGTCCTGCGAATAATTTTATTGAATTTGCTCACGGCGCCCGTCCACTGGTGAGATTCCTGCGGGACAATGAAGATCCAAGGCTTCGTTTTCTGTTTAACAAGAACGATTTCAACAGCATGGTTGTGCAGGAATTTTTTGACCGGGGAATGAAGGACGCAATTCCCGAGTATATACAGAAATTTATCCAGGACACCACCATTTTAGCCGGTGAAGATTATCAGGGAGAGACCGTCCAAAATGACAGTACTGTATTTTTGGGATGGAAAGGACCCGGCGAACCCTGGGTACGCTATTTCGGCAGCCCTGTTGCACCGGATAGTGCCCGTGCCGGTAATGTAGCTGAGGAATATTTCAGAACAACAAACTGGCAGATTGAAAACAATACCTATGAGCCCAAGTCACTATTTAAACGGGCCATGTATGGCACTTCTTTCAATAAGAGTTATCCTGATGTGCCAGGTGTTGCTGCTACCAAAGAACGGGAGTCTCCTTTTTATAAATGTATGTACGCGGCTGCTGAAACCAATCTATACCTGGCAGAATTCGCCTTATTGGGAGCGGATCTTCCACGTGACGCCCAGGCTTATTTCAGTACAGCCATTGAGCAGTCTATAGAAACCTATGATTGGTTGGCAGAAAAGAATGATATCATGTATTACAATGAGCCATATGACAGTAAATACGGGGCTTCTGTCAATCTTAAAGACGGAGAGGTTGAGGAATTGCTGAATAATGAGGCTTATACTTTGAGTGGTTCAACTGGAGAAAAACTGGAGAAAATATATCTCCAACAGTATTTCCATTTCATGGGTAAGCCCAATGAACAATTCGTTACGGCACGAAGAAGCGGCATACCTAAAAGAGATAGCGAATATGTTGCATGGTCTCCCTTCTGGGACGCTGGTAGCGAGATGGAGATACCCAGAAGATGGCGTGTGAATCAGCCTACAGAGGATGACCTCATGTTTGAGCAAAAACTTGAAGCTTATGAGCAGGCTGGCTTTACACCGGGCGCAGACGATGCATCGACGCTTAACGAGGAGCGTATCTGGTATGATCAGGGTGCACCTAACTGGAGCGAAGGACCCAACTATTAGTAAGGAAATCCATTTCTATAGAAAAAAGAGGCCATGATCCATGGCCTCTTTTTTTATGAACGATTTGGCATGTCTCCGCTGGTTTAAAAGGGGACATTTTTTTGTTTCTCTTTGATTGTTAAGTAGGGATATTTTTCGACGAATTAAGGAATCTCTCCGAAATCCCTTTGTGATATAACCACTACATCTGCAAGGGCAGAAATCCCGTCCGGTGAAGTAAATAGCTTTTTTACCGTTTCTTATTTATCATTCTTCCATCGAATATCTCCCTTCTCCAGGCTCCAGTCCACTCCATAGTATCCGGCTACCTGGATTCCGGTATTTTTAGTTCCGATTTCGCCGGCATCAAATACCGCAAAATCCGGTGCATTATAAAAGGGGTACATATATTTTCTGCTGTTAAGAAGCTTCCATCCTTTTGATCCGGTTGCTGAAACAACACCCACTGAAGTAGAGCCACTGTCTTCCCTGGGTCTGACAAATATACTCGCCAGGCTTTTTCCAGTTAAATCCTTGTCTCCAACGGAAATATTTTCTTTACTTACCTGAATGGGGCTATCGGTTAACAGGTCATTCCAGGCATCATTGCTTTCTTTAGTACCGTAAAGGATCACATCCCTGCCGGCATAATCTGATGCGTTAAAAGACGTATCCGGTATGATATCAATGGCGCCGTTGCCTTGGTACCAGAAGGTTTCTGCGTCATATTTTGCCTTGTTGTAAGCATTTTTATTTTCCTCCGGGCTTCCCTGAGTGGCGTAAACAAACATGAACCGGTTCCGGAATGCGCCTTTGAAGGTACCATAGCGATGCGGCCCTTTCAGCTTGTCAGAAGGGTTGCTTATGGTTTCCCATGTACCGTCTTCATTACGAGAGAGCCACAATTCCTCTGCCTGTTCAGGATAAGGCACTTTTTGCACGGACTGCCCGTCAATGGAAAAGCCAATAGAGTCGTTCTTTGGCAGGTGTGCCAGATTAAAGCTTAAACGGGCTACATTTTTTGTTTCGCCCTGAAATATGTTTTTGCCCGGTACAAATTGGATGTCTGCCTGGCTGATTTTTAAATGGTTGATTTGTGCTTCAATACCAAGCCAGTGTTTGTAAGCCGACACCCCCGGGTTGGCTGTAACAAAGGTTACCTGTTGTATTTCCCGATTTTCCGGTATCCTGTGCCGGGAAAAATAGTCGAACAGGGGTGGCCAGTCCACGCAATCAGCGCCGGGAGCATCGGAATTATCCCACCAGTGGCCGGCACCGGGTTCTTCATGAAACCGGTAGTTTATCTCATGTTTGTCAAGGGTATCCATCATTTGATAGGCCTGATCGACGGGCACTACTTGATCATCCTTACCGTGAATGATGTAAATTCCGGTGTTGTTCACCAGGTTTTCCACCAGCCCGAAAGTATTGCTTGGGCTCATGCTTCTGTAATAGAACTTTTCAATAGGGTTGGCTTGTTCTAAGAGCCTGCTGCTACCATATGTCCAGAAGCTGTTCCATCCGGCACTTGGTCCGATAGCTGCCCATTTATCGGGATAGGTAACCCCCAGGTACCAGGTGCCGTGGCCTCCCATGGAATGACCGGTAAGGTATACACGTTCAGGGTCAATGTTATACTTCTTCTTCGCTATATCAAGTACTTCAAGAGCATCCATCCGGCCCCAGTTTTCCCAGTCGTAACCATAAGGACGCCTGTTGGTCGGAGCCACAACATGACCCCATGGTTTGCTGTGGTAGGATTGTGCCTGGTTGATGGCTTCTACTGAAGCGCCGTGTACAGAAAGAAATAGCGCTTTGGATTTATTATCTTCTGAAGAGGCCGGATTAACCGCATAATATTGGAGGCTGCCGTCTATTTCGCTGATGAATGTTTTTCTTTGTGGTTGTCCGGGCTTTTTGATACTGAACTTTACTGTGGAGGTGTCGATGATCCGGTCATTCGATTTCAGTGCCAGGCTTATGTTTTTGTGGCCTGTCTCTTCGGGAGCTTGTCCTTTTATATTGAAGGGTATTTTCCTGATAGTCATCGGTGCAACCTCCGGCAGGGTAGTAGTAGTCGGCCGTATGTTTTGGCCTTCCGACCGGATCGCCAAATCTTTTTTAGGTTTTTCCGTGCCATTAACGATGATGACGGCTGCTTTGTCGTCGATTCGTTCTCCCTTGATTAAATCGGGGAATGTAGGATCGTTTACGTTTAACATCACCGCTGATCGCATGGGTTTCAGTTTTATTTTCAATTTGCCTCTGGTACATCGGAAAAGAAGATGGTTCTTACCTTTATTCAGTTTTACGGGTATTAAACTATAGTTATACTGGGGTCTCCAGGAAGGAGACTTTTCCTCGAGCTGGTAACGGTTTCCGATACGAGGCTCTCCGTTGACAAAAACCATACGGTGTCCCATGGCCTCGAGCAGAACAATTTTATCACGATTCGATTCGACTGAAAGATAGGCATAATTGTTCTTGAACGTTTTATGCTGAAACCATCCGGCACTGTCGGTTTTGATGGTTTTCCAGGATAATTCCCCATCCGGTGTCATCAATGATTGACCGTCGGATTCCGGATATTCAAAAGAACCTTTGATGATTTTGGATTCTACAGGATCATAGCTGCCTGAAGGCAATCTTTTGTTTAAGATCTTTACTTTTTCCACAATTTGTCGATCCTTCGGGGAAAAAGGAGCACCTTCCGGCTTGATGGGATTGATTGTTTCTTCTTTCTCCTGCTTCTTCTGGCAGTTGTTAAGGGTCAAACCCAGAAGTATGATAAGAAGTGTGGTGAAATGTCTTTTGAAAAAATAAACTGGGGTCATAATTTGAAGATTTATGGTTTTAATTTCATGAAACATATAATGAGTGATTCTTTTTAGTGTTATCTCTGCCGGATTTTTCCGTCTTCTCTGAGGACCCACTTTTCGTTATGGTTGGTCGTCAGTGAAATGACATACCAGAATGATCCGCTGCTTATGCTGATTTCTCTCGAAAACGGTAATTCGGGCAGGCTTTCTGGTCTGAGTTGTTCCAGTTTGTTTGCATAGGTACCATTCTCCCGGTGAAATTGATTCTGCCTATAATACAGGTTTCGCATATACCATTCGATCTGATACCTTTGGTTACTGATGAATGTCACATTCTCACTTCCTGCCGGTGCCTTGCTGAACTGAACGATACCCCATGTTTCCGGCCGGTGCATATTGACTCTGCCCTGAGGGGACCATACCCAGTTTTGCTCTGGCAGCATATTTCCGTGTTCGTCCCGTTTTTTACGGTATTCATTATTCTCTATTTCTGTCTTCCACTGAACCCTTGAGAAGTTGACTCTCCACTGATCATTGTTTCGTGGTTTTTTGACTTGTGGTATGATTTTTCTGAGTGCTTTCCAGGGTATGGCAATTTCAGCAGTCCAGTATTGATCGGTGTCATTGGGGTTATTTAGAGTGCCCTCAATGTGCACTGCTGTTTTCAGATTCTTTATATCCCAGTTGGTTAATGGGATGCCTCCATCCCGGTAGGGTTTGGTGAGTAGAAGATCCCATACGGTGTTGAGCGCATTTATTTCTAATTCGGCATAATTGTGGGTATCACCATCGGGATCAATGAAAACCTCAAAGTCATTGTCGTGATAGATAACCGCATCCCGTTCCTCTATTTTTCCCCATATATGGGGTTCCTCCATTCGCGCAAAAATATAGAAATAGCGGTCATCCCACAGCATCTTTACCCTTGTTTGATAGTCAGGTTTATCCCTGAGTTTCCCTTCTATATCCACAAATGGTTCACTCCACCGGGTGTTCTCCCACGCTTCTTCATTTTGCTTCCCATCTATTTTTAAAGGCTCTTCAGAACGCAAACAGATGTAGTTTTTAGGACTGAAAGGAATGGGATGATTCGGAACGTTGTTAAGTATCTCACCTGAGTTTTGCTCTTGAGCGGTAATAGTCCATGGCTTTCCCAGAAGTAAAATAAAAATTCCGGCAATAAGGGTGAAATAACGTATTTTTCTTCTTCTTGTACTATTAACAAATTGATTTTGCATGGATTTTTTATTAGGTTTGTTTATTCATTGAACAAACTAATGAAGCCCAAATGTACGGGATTTGTTTTAAAAACAGGATATGTTTTGGGTAAAATTTTATAATTGTGAAAGCGGCTCTTTGGGTGTATCGGGCAAAAATTTACAAAAACAGTGATTTTTGGGAAAATCAAAGGTTAATTGGCCGTAATACCGACAATAGAGACGGAATTTATTAGATTTGTTGAATATAATCATTTGTCATCTTTATGCTAATTGTTAATAAACTAAAACGATCAATATGAAACGAAGGGAATTCTTAAGCACAGTAGCTGTTTTTGGGTTGGGGATTACTTTTGGAGGATTTAAGTCTGTTTCTTCTTCAGACGGAAAGCCGGAACTGAAGAACTGGGCCTGGATAGGCAAACCCAAAGATTTATCCTCTGAAAATTTGAATGGGCTGTTTGCCCAATTTAGAGAAAATGGCATTGCTGCCATACTTATGGGTGGCGATATAGAAGGGTACCGAAAAGTGGCTCCTTTTGCCCGTAAAAACGGGGTTGAGCTGCATGCCTGGACAATGGGCACCCGTCATACCAGTGAGGAATTGCAGGAAAAACATCCCGATTGGTATATGATCAACCGCAACGAAGTTTCCTGTGTAGATGATCCGCCTTATGTAGGGTATTATAAATGGCTTTGCCCTAGCAAACAGGAAGCGCGTGATTATATTACTGAGAACGCGGTGAAAGTTGCAGAGGTGGAGGGTTTAACCAGCATTCATCTGGATTACATCCGTTATCCCGATGTGATTTTGCCCAGAGCGTTGTGGGAGAAATATGATATTGTTCAGGACCGCGAATACGCACAGTGGGATTACTGTTACTGCGAGGATTGCCGTCGCAGATTCAGGGAGCAGTATGGCAAGGATCCACTGAAACTCGAAGATCCTTCTAAAGATGATGACTGGGATCAGTACCGGTACGATCAGATTACTTCGCTGGTAGATAAGGTAGCCCGTGCGGTAAAACCCTACAACAAGCAGGTAACTGCTGCTGTATTTCCCACCCCATCTCTTGCCAAAAAGATATGCAGGCAGGATTGGGCCAACTGGAACCTGGATGCCGTCATGCCTATGATCTATCATAGTTTTTACAACAAGGATGTTTCCTGGATTGAAGAGGCGACCCGTGAAGGCGTGAATGAACTTCCTGCTGAAGTGCCTCTTTATACCGGACTTTATCTTCCTGAGCTGAATCCGGATGAATTGGCGGAAGCACTAAATCATGCACATGAAGGCGGAGCAAAAGGTGTTTCCTTTTTTAATGGAAATACGCCGTCTAAAGAACACTGGAAAAAATGGAACGAGGCCCTGAAGAATTACAAGGTATTATAGTGCTTATTGTGCTTTTTTGTCGATTTCATCGAGTGTGAAGCGTACGCTTAGAATGTAGGGAGGTTCATCCTCCTCCCAATGGCCATAAGTTGTGGTAACAATGGTACCGTCGGGCAATACTTCAACCCCCGGATAGCAGCAGTCCCAGGTATGTTTGTTGTTTTTGATACGGATGCGGTACTGTCCTTCCGTACCCTTTTCAAGGTCTTCATATTTTCCTATCCAGGCCACCCAGTCGCCTTCGGTAGGGCTGCCCATACCTTTTTTTCGGGCCAGGTTATCCAGGTCGGTAATGTCTTTTTCTCCGGCCACCTTTCGTAGTTCATTGTGTTGAGCACTAACATCCCGGAAAGAGATTATGAGTCTTCCGTCAGGCGTATATTCGGCTGTATGGCGGTCGCCGGTCAGGATATTGGGCAGCGGACGTGGCTCGGTCCATGTTTTGCCTTCATCTCTTGAAAATATGATCTGGGAATTCTCCCCGCGGCTGTTCTCCCTGAGCAGGACTGCGATTTCTTCGCCATCTGGAGAACGTACA
>JBNJFN010000099.1:0-10184 GCA_051746885.1 Bacteroidota bacterium
TGTAAAGCTCCTGAATGGTCGATGAATCATCAAGTGTGTACAACCTGCAATTGCTTTGGTTAATGGTTTGTCTGGCTTTGGGGCCCAGTTCTGCGGAGATGATCACATCAACGCCCAGATTAATGGCTTTTTGAGCAGCTTGTATCCCTGCTCCATGTCTGGCATTAACATTTTCCTCGTTGGAATGTGCGGTGAGATGATCCTGCTTTTCATCATAAATAACAAAATATTTTCCCCGGCCGAAACGGTTATCCGGCTCTGCATTCCAATCGGTTCCTCTGGCTGTAAATAGAATTTTCATAATTGCTTTGGATTTTGGTTCAACTTCTTTAATATTTTAATAGTCGGATGCTTCAATCAATGATTGTTCAGCAGAGCTATGAGTTTATCCCACATCTTTGCTAATTCTGTTTTCAAGGCTGCATCGTATTCCACTATGGTTTCTCCCTGAGTCATTGATTTGGTGAAATTTTCATTGTAGGAGAAATGTCCAAGGTAATCCATGTCATTTTTCCGGATAAACACCTCTATTTCTTGTGATTTTTCGGGATTCAGGTCGTATTTGTTGATGATAAAACCTGCCCGTATTTTAAACGTTTTTACGAGGTCAACAACCCTTTTCATATCGTTAATTCCCGATATGGTAGGTTCTGTAACGATAACCGCGTAATCACCACCTGTTAGTGAAGCCGTAACCGGGCAGCCGATGCCGGGTGTTCCGTCTATCAATAGAAAATCTTTTTTTTCCTCCCTGGTTTTCTGCTTTGCAAGCGTTTTTACGCGTGTAACCAGCTTGCCTGAATTTTCAGCCGCTATGGCCAGCTCTGCATGGACCAGCGTATTGTTAAACCGGGTAGCGGAAATATATGTTTTCCCGGATAAGGCGTCGTACATGGTGATTGCCTGTGTGGGGCAAACCTTCTCACAATAGCCGCACCCTTCACAATCGATTTCATCTACCGTAAAGGTTCCTTCGGTGACGTGGATGGCATCAAAACGGCAGGCTTTTTTGCATTTGTAGCAACGTGTGCATTTTTCCTGAACAATATGGGCGATCTGCCCGCTGTAAAATGCTTCCTCTTCCGCAAAGTCAGGCTTTAACAAGAGATGCATGTCGGCTGCATCCACATCACAATCGGCAATAACGGATTCTTTTGCTGCCAATTGAGCGAAAGCAGCTGTGATGGATGTTTTCCCGGTTCCTCCTTTGCCGGATATGACAACGATCTCTTTCATCCGTATAATAGTTAATTAGAGTTTTGTATTTTAATATAAAACTGGCACAAAATTTCAGCTTTCTTAGCTACTTAGGATGGAACCCTCATGTTTATAGATGTTTTTGTTGTTTAATTCTGTAGATGAGGGTTTCATCATGTATTATGATTTTCCCGGCATGTCTACCCGCCAATGATCTTTTCCGTATTGGTCAATATACTCAACATTTCCCTTCTTATTTCCGGTATTTCAATAATGAGCTCTCCCCGGGAATATTTTTCTGCTATTTCAGGCATGTTGGGAATTCTGCCAAGTATTTTGACCCGTTCTTTACGGCAGAATTGTTCAATATCGTTGTTACCCAGCCCGTGGCGGTTGATGACCACACCAAAGTCTTTACCCACTTTACGCATGGTTTTTATAGAAAGATTCAGATCGTGTAGCCCGAAGGGTGTAGGCTCTGATACCAGAATGACATAATCTGCTTCTTTTACCGATTCGATCATCGGACATGATGTTCCCGGGGGAGAATCGTAAAGAAAAAGCGAATTGTGCGGGAAATTTTCCTGCGTATAGTCTATGGTCTTTGAGATAAGCGGTACGGCCTGCTGTTCTCCGATATTGAGCTTCCCTTCGATGAAATCCAGTTGGTTCACTTTGTAATGGCTAAGTTCCCCAATGGGATGATCTTTCATGACCAGTGCATCCTCCGGGCACAATCCCACACATGCGTAACACGAGTGGCAGAGCTCGGGAAAGACCAGCACCGAATTCGGCAGCACAGCTATTGCATTGAAGTTGCATACCTCTTTACAACGGTTACAAAAGGTACATTTATCCGGTATCCACCCGGGTATTTCTTTCATGATCCTTTGTTGATGAAGCGTCTCTCCCTTCAGAAAGATACCCGAGTTGGGCTCTTCCACGTCGAGGTCGCTCAAAACAGTTGGTTTATGCCGGGAACGAGAACTACACAAAACAGCCAGGTTGGTGGCCAGCGTTGTTTTTCCGGTTCCCCCTTTTCCGCTTGCTATGGCAATCTTCATTTTTTCATGTTGTTAGATACCGCTTCGGCTGCTTTCATCAGCGGATAAGCAGCGGGAGAACCCGTTAACAGCGGCTGAGTTCCGATTTGTGTTATGAGCAAGGTGTAGATGCTGGTGCGACTCTGAATGATGAATCCTATCAGATTGGTTAGTTCTCCGACAGATACACCGCCCATGGCTTCTCCCCCGATGATGATACCGGATTCTTTGGCTACTATCAGCTTAACGGTTTGCTTTTTGGCGCCAGGCAATTTACCGGGATGTTTGTCCATTCCTTCGAATAATCCGGTCACCACATCGAAACCCTCATTTTTGGCATCTGTTTCTGTAATCCCTGCAGTGCCAAAAGCATAATCTCCTATAGCTGTGCTGTATATGGCTATGGTTCCCGTAAAGGTTTTAATGGCTGATAAGCTGAACAGGTTCATACCGGCTATTCTACCTTCCGCAGAGGCGGTGGAGGCCAGCATCACAGCACTTTGTTTTTTGGTAATGAAGTGCCTTTTTTCTGCACAGTCTCCAACGGCGATGATGTTGGGATCATTGGTGCGCATGTATTCATCCACGGAAATGTACCCTCCTTCATTGATTTTTAGCCCTGTATCCTTTGCCAGGTTTGAATTGGGTTCGTAACCCATAGAGAGAATTACCGCATTGGCTTCGATTTGTTTCCCATTGTCCAGCTCAACGGCTTTAACTTTCCCGTTGCCGTTGCTCACCATATTCTTCACTCCTGTACCGGTCTTCACCTTCACTCCCCTTTCTGCAAGTATGCTACCGGCCCTTTCTGCAAATTCTTCGTCAAAAGCTACGTTAAGAATATGAGGCAATACTTCCACAATCGTTACATCTTTTCCGGCTTTGGTGAGTTCATCGGAAAATTCCACGCCGATGAATCCGCCGCCAACCACCACAACTTTCTGAATGCCTTCAAGCTGATTTTTTATGTGATCCAGGACATCTTTATTTTTGGAAATGGCGAATACATTATCCAGCTCTTTTCCCTCAAGCCATTCCGGTACTTTTGGGGTGGAGCCGGTGGCCAGCACCAGCTTGTTGTAACCGATTTCGGTACCGTCAGTAAGCCGGCATACCTGATCTTGCCTGTTGATCTTTTCTACTTCTCCAACCTGGTGATTGATTCCCAAAGCATCGTACTTGCTATCTGCCGGCATTACGTTCTGGTCTGAGCTTTCAAGTGATCCGAAAATATAAGGTATGCCGCAGGGAACCATGATCTTTTCTTCCTTGCGGATCACCAGAAAATCTTTATCCGGATAATTGTTCTTTCCCGAAACAGCAGTGGTCAAACCGGCGGCACTGCTTCCTATGATGAGTACGTCCGTATTTTTCATGTTTATAGATGTTTTTAGGATTCAAAAATTATATATGTGCTCCATGGCTGTTGGAAACTACGAAATCACCTTTCTTAACTCCCAGCAGATCACCAATAACCTGACATTTGATCATGAGTAAAAACCAAAGCCTTTGATCTTTTTGATGCATCAGGCCTTCAAAGTTGCCTTGCCCTTTGGCGAGGATCAAATCAGCCGCATCGAAAGCATTGCGGAATTCCTTGCTGGTCATTTCCAGAATGGTGGAAGGTGCATCATATCCATTGGTTATTATATTCGCCACGCGATTCATCCCAACCATTTCAGCATCTTCCCATGTTGCATCATTGATTACAGGCGCTCCTCTGACGGCAAAAGTGACGTTGGGGTGCGCCATGGTTTCAATGAACAGCTTGTCGAAAACAATCTCTCCTGCATTGTCCCCTATGTACAGGATGTTATCTGCATTGCGTATCCTGCTTTCCAGCTCACCGGAATGATCAATGGCGAAATCCGCATGTTCCACTTTTTCAAGTGTAGCATATATGTCAAATGTCTGAGAAGGTCCGTAATCAATGATGTTTCCGCCCAGTGCATAACGCAGGGCCCTGTTGAAAGGGTCATTAGATGCGTTTGTTTTCTCTTTCAGCTCATTATAAAGAGACAAGGCCTGTTCATTGTTCCGGTGTTTTTCTTCCTTGTAAGGATCCGGATCTCCCAAACTTTCCCTGATAATGGCGTGAATGTTACGCGCAATATAAGGTGTAGGCTTTTCCGTATCCGCTTTCGCCAACAGAGAGAAAAATTTCTTGGCCAGTCTCAGTTTTTCCTCATTATCTCCCCCGTGTTTCTGCAACAGCTTATCAAATGCCCTGCAAAAACAGAACAAACATTGATGGTTCATTGTACTGCTTTTTCAGAAATTAATGATCGCAAAGATTGGCGTGGGTTTCCAGTGTTCCGTTAAGGAATTCCTCGATAATTTTTCTGGACTCCTTACTGGGAGCACCCACATATACATTTATACCGAGCTGGTTGAAGATGTCAATGGCCCTTTGGCCCATTCCGCCGGCAATGACATCTGTAGCCCCCTGCTGGTGGATCCATTTGGGAATAACTCCCGGTTGATGGGGTGGAGGTGTCAATACCTCCTCATTTTCAATTTTGGTGTTGTTCACTTCAAATAGATGAAACTCCTGGCAATGGCCAAAATGCCTGGCCAACTTACCCTGGCTCATCGGTATGGCGATTTTTTTCATATTACCTCCGTTAAGTTTTTCTTGTTAAATAATTGCCGCATTGGGGGCATGTTAATTCCCTGCAGGGTATTCCCCGTTTGGCTTCTATCTGGGTATTACAGGATGGGCATATACAGCTTTTTTCGCCTTTTTCTCTCCAGCCGTGCCCCCATCTTCCCCTTTCCGTGGCTTGCCAGTTTTTAAGCGTTTCGTTGATGTTCTCTGCTTCTTTACTGCCACAAGAGGTGCAAATCGGTGTCTTTCCCTCGGGAACATGAAATACGGTATGGCATGATGTACACCGGAACCATTGTTTGTCAAATTCCACGTTTCCACCTTCAATCAGAATTGTTCTCCCTTCCACAAAAGCCTGAGCGAGCTTTTTGCGGATTTTTTCATATATCCTTGTGAAAGTGGGCCTCGATACATTCATCTGTTTTGCAGCCACCTCATGAGATAAATTTTCATAATCCGCAAGTCTGAGCGCTTCATACTCTTCATACTGGACGGATATATGCTCACTCAGTGCCATAGGCACCCCCATTGGCTTAAATCCCATCATTCTGGGGGGTCTCCCTAATCTTCTGTGTCGTTTTGGTCGTGGTGACAATTTTTTTGCTTACAAATATAGAAATTGCATGCTTTAATTATTTGTTATCGATGTTATTTTCCGGCAACATCAAGCCATACCGGTTTTTCAAAGAACTGCAAACGGTTTTACTTTTCTTTTTCCAGTTCCTCAATTCTCTTTTGAACTTCATCCAATGTCCTTTTCAGCCTTTCGGCTTGTGTTTTCAGGCTTTGTAATTCTTCTTCCCGTGTGGGGGCAAGATCTTCCATCACCTCACCGGGATGATAGAATCTTCTTCTGTAGCCGCCACCGCGTCCGAATCCGAATCTTCTGGCCATTCCTCTTCCCATTCCCGGAGCCATGTTTGCATAACCGGGAACGGAATGTCCTGCGCAGTAACCCATGGCTCTTCCGGTCATTGATCCTGCTCCTGTTGGTCCTGTTCTGTCTCCTCCTGGCATAGTAACCTCCTTTATTTTTATGCTTTTACAAACTATATTAAAAATACATTGCAAATATAATGAACATATGTTCAAAATCCAAATAATTTTCGATAAATCTCTATAAAAAATTCAAAAATTTAGTCAAGATTAATTATTTTGAGAATATTCTCATTATATTTGCGTTCATTAATAACAAATGATTGATTTTATTGAACTATAAAATAAGGAGGAATTAAAAATGCAACTGACAACGGATGTACAATGGCTCGATAATTTATTACCTGAAGGAATCACCATTCCTTCATCCACACTGATCAGCGGACCCGGTGGAACCGGTAAACCTTTGGTAGGCTTTGCTTTTTTGTCGGCCTGGTTAAATGCTGGTGGTTCGGTAATTGCTATGCCTCTGCAATATCCCAATCCGGAGCTGACTAAATCTGCCATGTCCAGGTTGTACAATATTGGTCTGAATGATTATCACGGAAGAATGGTGTATGTTCAGTTTGATCCCCACGCAGAAAAGGTTGAAAATGTAGATGAGGATATGTTGAAGGCCAATATGGTAAAGCCTGAGGTATGGGATGAAGCCATTGAGCGGGCTGAAAAGATGGTAAAACACAATGGTCCGGGCATCCTTGTATTTGGATCTGCACTGAATTTGCTGCTTTTTTCACACACTTATCAAAGCAGTACACTCAGAAAACTGGAGGATATCATCAAAAACGATAAAAGCCGGACCTATCTCTTCGCAGTAAGCACCAGCGCCCTGGCCGATAAGATCAAGACCCTGGAAGATGCAGCCGACAATCTGATGTTTACAAGAATTGAAAAGCCCGGAAAGCTATTCTTCAGAATAGAGCGAATGAAAGGCGTTGAATTTTCCGGACAGGAAACGCAGGTACCGATTGGAAAGGAAATGCTGGATGAACTGAGCCATGTAGCCGATTCTACCCGAAAAACCAGAATACCGGAAATAAGAAAAATTTAGCAATTTCTTGTATCCATAATAAAAACCGATATAAATGAAGGTTACCATTCTTTATGACAATACTGCGCATCGTGACGAGCTTACCCCTGACTGGGGTTTTTCTGCGCTCGTCGAAGCATATGACCGGACCATTCTTTTTGATACCGGAACAGAAGGTTCCATATTGCTTGACAACATGAAAAAACTGGATGTTGATCCTTGTGTTATAGAAGAGGTGTTCATCTCCCATGCACATTTTGATCACGTAGGAGGACTTTCATCTTTTCTGAATAAAAATAATGATGTTAAAATTTATGTACCACCTTCCTTCAGAGGAGTGCATCATGGCAGGGAGACGATTCACGTGAATCGGCCCATGGAACTTCATGAACATTTTTATTCCACCGGTGAGATTGATCAGATTGAACAATCATTGGTTGTTCAAACCGATAAGGGATTGGTGGTTTTAGTAGGATGTTCCCATCCCATGATGAATGATATTCTTTCCACGGCCTCTCAATTTGGAAATATTTATGGAATTGTTGGTGGATTACATGGATTCAGGGAGTTTGAATTGTTCAGAAACCTTGAGTTGATTTGTCCTACACATTGTACACAACATATTAAAGAAATTAAGAGGTTATATCCGGAGAAATATGTTGAAGGAGGAGCCGGAAGAGTTATAGAAATTTAGTGATTGATTATTGAGATTTTCACTTATCACTTATGACCAAAAGAATATACTGCGCAAACTGTAAAACGATTTTGTACAAGTACCATAAAGCGAAAGCGGGACACCTGGTTAAATGTTTTCTGAAGCATATCAAGGAAGATCATACAAACGGGGATTTGCGGTGTCCCAATTGCGGGGAGCAATTTGCAAGACGTAGAATGATCCGTGGCCAACCTGCCAACAAGATCATTCAGGGAAAAGTTTATGTTAAAAACTAATTAAACAAAGAAGATAAAATGTTAGAAGGTAGTACATTCAGCTGGATTGCTATATTTTCTGTTGGTGCAGCAGTCGTCAATGCCATAGGGATATTTGCCATTTATAAGTATAAAGCATGGGCTGAAAAAGCAAAAACCTACTTTATGTGTTTTGCTGCCGGTGTATTAATATCTGTACCTTTGACCTTTGCTTTGCCCAATGCCATAGAAAAAAATTTTTACTCCGGTTTTGCCGCTTTGGTTGGTTTTTTATATATGTTTTTCAGCAATAAACTGATAGAAAAAAGGACCAAACAAAAAAGTCTCGCTTTCGGTGTTACTGCGATCGAAGGTATCGGAATACATTCCTTTGTAGATGGAATTATATATGCCGTAACTTTTAGTGCCAGTATAGCCATAGGGATATTGTCAGGTATAGGTTTGGTGATCCATGAATTTGCAGAGGGAGTCATTACTTTTTCTGTCTTACTGGAAGGAAAGATAAGTAAAAGGAAAGCTGCCATATATGCCTTTTTTGTAGCATCTCTTACTACTCCTGTCGGTGCGTTTATCGCCTATCCGTTCGTGAATATGCTGAATGAATCTGTTTTGGGTCTGGCCCTTGGTTTTGTTGTGGGGGTTTTAATTTATGTTTCAGCTTCTCATCTTTTGCCTGAAGCAAGAAAATATGAAAAGAAACATTCCAACTGGGCCTTTTTGGCAGGAGTTGTATTGGCTTTATTTATCGTTTTTACAAAAATGAGTCCCTTGTGAAAACACGAATATAAATATTGTACCACCATATTTCCACTGGCCCTGGCTCCACAAATGATCATATTCAAAGTTTTATTTTGGGATATGGCCTTGTTTTGTGCCTACCCCAATTATTCTTGACATGGATTAATCAAAATAAATTTGATTTTTGAGAATATTCTCATTATATTTGTTGGTATGATAAACAAGGTAATTTTAAGATTGGAGAAAGATCTATGAAACAATTGATATATAAAGCATAAATTCTTTAAGTAACTAAAAAAGAAAGGAGCTATAAGCCATGAAAGATTTTATACTCTCCAATATTTTGCGTGAGCTTGTTACCAACAAACTGAGCAGGAATTATCTGCTAAAAAAGCTTGACAATTATTTGTACGACTCCATCGTGGAAAAACACGATGAAAGTCTGAGAAAGGTTCAGGAAAAGAAATACCAGTACATGAACTCCATGCTTCGATGCTCTGTGAGAAATGTTGAAAAAGGATATTTCTCAAAAAATGTATTTAAAAAGTTGGTTAGTGTATTGGTTGAAAATTCCATCCTGAACAAACACAAGTACAGTGATAAATTAGAGGATTTTAAAAATCAATACGGAGAGTATCCGCCAAACTTCCTCGTACTTTCTCCGACCCAGGGATGTAACCTGAATTGTACGGGTTGTTATGCCTCCTCGGATCCCCACACAAGTGCAAAATTGCCGTATCATATAGTGGAAAGGATCCTTGATGAGATGCATGACAAAATGCACAGCCGTTTTGTGACCATCAGCGGGGGAGAACCATTTGTATACAAGAGTGAAGGCAAAACCCTGCTTGATATCTTTGAGGAATACAATGATGTCTTCTTCCTGGTGTATACCAATGGAACCCTTATTACGCCGAAGGTTGCTGACCGGCTTGCCAAAGCGGGGAATGTTACCCTGGCGATTTCGGTGGAAGGTTTCGAGAAAGAAACCGATGCAAGAAGGGGTAAAGGCGTTTTTAAAAAGATACTTCAGGCTTTTGAAAACCTGAGAAATGCAGGAGTGCCTTTCGGTACTTCAGTAACACCTACCAGTCAGAACGTGGATCTGCTCCTGACCGATGAATTTTACGACTATTATTTCAGGGATCAGGGCATCACCTATATGTGGGAGTTTCAGCTTATGCCCATTGGCCGTAGTTCCCATGAGCTTGATTTGATGGTTCCACCGGAAAAACGTGTGGAGCTTTACAGAAAATGGGAATATCTGATCTCTGAGAAACAATATTGTGTTGCCGACTTCTGGAACAGCGGAGTATTGTCCAATGGATGTATTGCTTACGGCCGAATGGGTGGCTATTTCTATATCGACTGGAACGGTCACATTATGCCCTGTGTATTTATTCCTTATTATGTGGACAATGTTTATGAACTTTACAACCATGGAAAATTCCTTGTTGATGCATTATTCTCTGATTTTATGAAACGGGGAAGAAAATGGCAGCGGGAATACGGACAAGCACATCCCAATGATCCGGATAATTGGCTGATGCCTTGTTCTATCAGAGATCATTATGCTTATTTCCGCAAACATATCCTTCCTGATCATGCCAGAGGAGAAAATCAGGAAGCAGAAGAAGCCCTGAAAGATGATGAATATTACAGGAGGCTGATTCAATATGATAAAAAGCTTAAAAAATTGACA
>JBNJFN010000100.1:0-10137 GCA_051746885.1 Bacteroidota bacterium
GATATCGGATGATGCAGGAAATGCAAACCATTTAGCTGGTTCAGATTAAAAATTTCAAAGCAGGCCGCAGGAACCACAGGCTCCATTCTGTTCAACATCACGTCGGCATTTAATTTCCTCTGCCTTTGCACATTGAATGCCCAGTTTGCGCATTTCCTTATTGCGTCCCACTTCTGTTTCCGGAAATTTTCCGTTTTTCCGAACCAGCATCCGGATGGCCAGAAAAACAAAAGCCACTGCAATAATCAATATAGCGGGTAAAAGCAGTTTAATGAACATCATTCTTTGATATTTTCGGCAAAAATAGCAAAAATTCATTATTTTGGTATGGAAAAAATCTTTGCCTATGGAGCCTTTTCCCACACCCAAAGTAATTGTAAGCCGCTGCCTTGGATTTGAAAGCTGCCGTTACGACGGCGGAATCATTAGCGACACATTCATCAATAAATTAAAACCTTATGTAGAATTCATTACCGTATGTCCGGAAATGGAGATAGGTTTGGGTGTACCCAGAGAACCTGTCAGGCTCGTTATTAATAACGACAGAAAGTATTTGTTTCAACCAGCCACAGGTTTGGATATCACGGAAAAAATGGAAAGATTTACAGGAGATTATCTGAACAGCCTGGAAGATGTGGACGGATTTATCATGAAGCATAAATCACCCTCCTGCGGACTGGGCAGTGTGAAAATATTTTCAGGATTTGAAGGGAAGAACCAACATTCAAGAGGACCGGGTTTTTTCGGGGACCCCCTTATGAAGAAGTATAGGAATCTGCCGGTAGAAGATGAAGGCAGACTTCGAAATTTCAGCATCCGCGAGCACTTTCTTACCCGGATTTTTACACTGGCAGCTTTCAGGGAATTTAAAAAGAATCCAACCATGAAAGGACTGGTGGATTTTCATTCCAACACTAAGATGCTCTTCATGGCCTATAGCCAGAAGAAAATGAAAGAACTTGGCAAAATCACTGCCAACCACGAGCATTTGAATACTGAAGATGTGATTAATAAATATGAAACCCACATGCTCCAGCTATTTAAAAACTTGCCCCGTTTCACTTCCCGGATCAACATGATACAGCATGCCTTTGGCTTTATTTCAGATAAACTGGAATCAGAAGAAAAAAAATTCTTCCTTAATACCATTGAAGAATACAGGGATGAAAGGATCCCCTTGAGCGTACTGATCAAACTGCTTAATTCGTATGCCTTAAGATTCAATCAGGATTACCTCCTCCGTCAAACCTTTCTAAATCCATTTCCACTGGAACTTGTGGATATAACCGACTCGGGAAAGGGAAGAAACCGATAAAAAGACAATACAAACACCTTATAATATGAAAACAACAATTAAGCTTCTATCTGTTCTGGTTATGTTTGGTATTCTTTTCACTTGCAGCAGGAAGGCCGAAAAAGAGGAGGAGATAACCAGCGGAAACATCCGCCATGCTGAAAAGATCACTGGTCTTTCTTTCACTGAAACAGAAAGGGATTCTATGGCAAAAGATTTAATTCAGCAGAAAGAAAGTTATGAGAAGATTCGCAGTGTAGAACTTCCGAATTCGGTTCCGCCCGTTATCCATTTTGACCCGGTTCCCGGCTGGATGAATATTGATAAAAAACAGCAGCCCATCGTATGGAATACAAACCAAAATGTCAATAAACCAGAGAATATTGAAGAACTGGCTTTTTACTCACTGCCCGAGCTGGCTTTCCTAATTAAATCCCAAAGGGTCAGTTCAGTTGAACTGACCAAGATGTACATCAAAAGAATGAAAAGATACAGCGACACACTCAATTGCCTGATCACCCTTACGGAAGAGCTGGCCCTGGAACAGGCAAGGAAAGCTGACGAAGAGATCAGCCGGGGCAATTACAGAGGAACCTTACACGGCATACCTTATGGCCTGAAAGACCTGATAAATGCAGAAGGATACAAAACTACCTGGGGTGCGGCTCCTTATAAAAACCAGGAATTGGAGGGCGATGCCACCGTCTATAAAAAACTGAGGGATGCCGGGGCTGTGCTTATAGCCAAGCTCTCTATGGGGGCCCTTGCTATGGGTGACGTCTGGTATGGAGGAACAACCAAAAATCCATGGGACATGGAACAAGGATCCAGCGGATCCTCAGCGGGTTCGGCTTCTGCAACAGTGGCCGGACTGGTGGGGTTTTCACTGGGAACCGAGACCTACGGTTCTATCGTTTCTCCTTCAACCCGCTGTGGAGCCAGCGCTTTTAGACCTACTTTCGGCCGGGTCAGCCGCACAGGAACCATGGCTCTGAGCTGGACCATGGACAAGATCGGACCCATCTGCAGAACTGCTGAAGGTTGTGCCATGGTGTTCAACACCATCCATGGACCCGATCAGCAGGATCTCACAGTAAAGAATTATCCCTTCAATTACAACGCCAATACCGGAATTTCGAAACTCAAAGTAGGATATCTGAGGGAACTTTTCAGTCAAAAATACCGTGCCCACAAAAATGACAGCATGGCCCTTGAAAAAATCAAAAACATGGGTGTTAACCTGCATCCTGTCAACTTGCCCGACAGCATTCCTGTACAACCCCTCCTGATAATCCTGGAAGCAGAAGCTGCTGCAGCATTTGACAAATTAACCCGGAGTAATCGCGATAGTCTACTCGTAGCCCAGCACAGACATGCATGGCCGAATATCTTTCGAAAATCCCGGTTTATTCCGGCGGTTGAATACCTCCAGGCCAACAGGCTGAGAAAAATATTATCCGATCACATCAACCGGCTTTTTGAGGAGTACGATGTGATCATTGCTCCCAGTTTTGGAGGCAACCAACTCCTTACAACCAACCTCACAGGGCATCCCTGTGTGGTGGTTCCCAACGGCTTCGATGATAAAAGCCACCCTACAAGCATAAGCTTTCTGGGTAACTTGTATGAAGAAGGAAAGATACTGGAGATGGCAAATGCCTTTCAGGAGGCCACAAGCCATGAAGAACAACACCCTCAATACTTCAGTGAATAATATCCATTTTATTGATGAAGGCTTTCATCTAAATTGATATTTATTTTTCCTCCTGGTTTGGCTTTTTCTTTCCTTATGCTGGTTGCTGTTTGCTGGTGCCTTTTCCGGCATATAAGCTCGTGTTGCTGACAAAGTGAATGGATTGGAATTGGATACTTCAGGGGCAAAAAGAAAAGGTTTGTTTCCATGCTTATTCTCGTTTATAATTTCCAGTACACGCTTGAGCGGCAATTCTACCGGATTGATCATACTCTCACAAGATTCGGAATACCAAACTTTCCTTTGCAATAATTCCATTTTCAGGGGATAATAAACCCCTTCGGCAGTTTCCAGTACAGGTAGCTTATCGGGAAACTCCCGCCAGGCCTCCATATAGGCATCAAGCTCATAGTTCAGAGAAGTCTTCAGCGCCCCGCTCGGCCCAAGCAATTTTGTTCCCGTAAAAGGCAATTGTTGAATTTTAGCCGCTGAAATTTTTACGGTTTCAAACTCAGTTTTCCAAAGCGCTCCGCAAAGTTCCTTTCCACCACTGCTAAATCCTCCAATCATAGCTGCTTCCTGACGGGCACCAATTTGTTTCATGCCAATTTTAACCTTAAATTCACTGGCATAATGTCTGATCAGCTCGCGAAAATCGATCCGTCCATCTGCCAGATAATAAAAGGTAACTTTTTTATTATCCCCTCGAAATTCCGCATCGCTGACCTTCATTTCCAAACCCATGTTCCTGGCGATCTTTCGGGCCCTGTTTCTCACAAAAATTTCCTTAGCCTTTGCCTCCTTCCACCTTTTTAAATCTCCCAAATGAGCCTTTCTATAGATGACTGGAAAACTATAACGAGCTTTCTCCTTCACCTTGCGCTCAAATTGCTTTTTTGCCAGTAATCCTGTCAGGGAAACCATTCCAATATCATGTCCCATAGGGGCCTCAACGGCTATAATGTCACCTTTTTTAAGCGGCAATCCATAGGTATTCTGATAAAAAGCCTTTCGGGTATTTTTAAAACGGACTTCTACTATATTGGAATCATCGGAAGGATCATTTATATCACTTAAATAGTCAATGGTATCCAGTTTATTGTATATTCTGAAATATGCCTGTATTTCCTTATATAAGTCATTTCCGTTGTGGTTAAATTCATTCCGTACCATAATCCCTCACTTTTTTCTATATTTTCCACATAATATGGTTTTACAATCATAAAAACCGATAGTTTAACATGGTAAGATAATCAACAGCAAAAGCGGGAATTTGTTTTACATTTCGCATTAACTGGTAATTGCTTTATATCGGGTAATTTTTCACTCCCAATGTTTTATTGGCAAGTAACCAATTACCCATCAGCGAAAAAAGAAGGATCGATTCATTATCACGACTTGCTTACTTCCTTAGTTTTTTCTGTTATATAGCAATCCAATTGTCAAGAATCATGGATGATAGCGAGACTCTGTCAAGATATCCTGATAACCATGGTTTTCCATAAGCTCTCCTAGGGTAATTCCGGAATTTCTATCCATATAGGCTTCAATGATCTTCCATCCCAGCCAGTTGACAGCTCTGCCGGGCGACTTTTTATTGAAACCGGAAGTGAAAGGCGCCGGATTGACCATTTTATTGATGGTCATGTAATTCGTTGAATACAGAAGTTGGTTTTCTATCAAATAATTCCAGATGTTTTCCTCATTCTGTATACACCAATCCAACTCCTCCTGGGTAAATCCGGTAATAAGTGTATCAGGTTCTCCGGGTAACATGGATTTGGTAAAATAAAACAACTTCCCTTTATAGAGCATATTGGAAAGTAAATTATCAGTGGAATCATTAAAAGGCCATTCAGTCTGGCCCCAGGCCCGCATGCAATCGGAAGGGATCTTTTTTTTGTGCATATTTTTCTGGCGATATCCTTCCCAACCCAGTTTATCGTAAAAATCACAATCCCTTCCCAGATATTTATCCAAACCAATGGCAAGAAGGCTGTCGGCAATAACAATTGACTGGTTGAATCCTCCCATATAAGTATAAACAGCCGGAACCTTCTTTTCCGGGAAATAATGTTTGTAATGTTTGAAACCCGTTTCCAGCTTCCCCCGGATACCTTCCAAATCAGGATATACCTCCATAATTCTGGAGTGAAGCCTGTTCATTTCATGATCATTAAGGAACTCCCGAAGGTTATCAGGATATGTCCTGCTGTTAGAGGTTCCAATATTCACTACATTTTTATTATACAATTCAAAGAATTTTCCATACTTTTCATTCAAATGGGGTATGGCTGCGTGGATGCTGTCCGGTTTCAAAGCAAATAAATCTTTTTCAAGCCGTTTAATCTCTAAATCTACAGAAACATCCGAAACATCTTGTTCATATCTGTTTTTGGGTCCACAACCATAGATAATAACCACCAGGAAAACAACTGATAAAAAACACTTCATCATTTTTAAGGCCTTTTAAAATTTAAAAACAGCATAAATTATTATTTTTATTGGTACAAATATTGTGATTTCAATGCATCAAAAACAAATTTAAATCCTTAAAATATGAAAAAATATTGTATCCTGCTTTTGTTTGTTTTTATGGGTATTAAAGGTTTCACACAGGGCATCAGTTTCACGGTTTTTGCAGAGCCGCAGTTGGGTTGGCTTTCACCAAGTTCGAAGAAGTTAGAAGCAGCAGGATCCATGATCGGATTCAATGGCGGAATGAATTTCGATAACTTTTTTGCAGAGAACTATGCATTCTCCACCGGCGTTTCCATCAACAACATCAATGGCAGAGTAAAATATAAAGAACCGGCATCTCTGGAGGGGCTCGATTCCACATATACGATCAACAACCGTGATGTGGTTGAATATCACATGCAATATATCAATATACCTATAGGGCTGAAATTCAAAACAATTGAGATCGGCTACACAAGGTTTTATGCCCATCTTGGCATGGATGCCAACATCAACATCAAGGCAAAAGCAAATATCCCCCATGAGGAGAATATCGATGCCGCCAACGAGATTCAGTGGTATAATCTGGGATATTATATAGGGGGTGGAGTGGAATATTCTCTGGGAGGAACCACTGCTATTGTCGCCGGTCTTACCTACAAAAATGGGTTTTTGGATATTACCAAAGCAGAAGACAATAAGGTTACAACCGGCAATATATCGCTGCGGCTGGGAATATTATTTTAAAAAAAAGCACTATGAAAATCGCATTGGCTCAGTTAAATTATCACATTGGCAATTTTTCTTACAACAAGAAAGAAATCATCAATACCATCATCAGGGCAGAACAAGATTATGCAGATTTAGTGGTATTTTCAGAGCTTTGTGTATGTGGGTATCCGCCGCTGGATTTGTTGGATTACCGTGAATTCATTAATCAATGTGATACCACGGTGAATGAAATAGCAGAACACTGTGTAGGTATCGCCGCAATCATAGGAGCTCCCAGGGTCAATCCCAATCCTTCGGGCAAAATGCTGCTCAATTCGGCCTTTTTTTTACACGATGGCAAAGTACAGCATATACAAGACAAAACGTTGCTGCCAACCTATGATATTTTCGATGAATACCGATATTTCGAGCCTAATGAACGCTTTGAAATAATTCAATTCAAAGGAAAAAGGATCGCTCTTACTGTTTGTGAAGACTTATGGGACGAGCAGCCTGCTCAGGGCGTTTTCAGCAGAAACAGGCTCTACAACAAATCTCCCATGGAAAAACTCAGGGAATCCGACCCGGATATGCTGATCAACATTGCGGCCTCACCTTTTTCATACAGCAAAATATGGGGCAAAAAAAACATTTTCATACAGAAGGCAAAACGCTACAATATGCCTGTATTCTATGTTAACCAAGTGGGTGCGCAAACAGAACTGATTTTTGAAGGGGCTTCGCTTGCAATACACCCAAACGGCATCATCCATAAGGAACTGAAATGGTTTGAACAAGACTTTCAGGTTGTCGATGTGGATGAGGTATCTAAAAAAATTGACGACCATGAGACACATGATACCTATGGTGTCATCGCCAAAATTCATGATGCCCTGATTCTTGGTTTAAGGGATTTCTTCAACAAACTCAATTTTAAAAAAGCGGTCCTCGGCTTATCAGGTGGCATTGATTCCGCGGTTTCCCTGGTAATTGCCCAGCGGGCAATTGGAAATGAAAATTTGCGGGTAATGTTGATGCCCAGCGACTATACTTCAGAAAATTCGGTGAGTGACTCGAAAAAACTGGCCGATAACCTACAGATACATTATGACGAAATACCCATTCAGGAAATACTTCACTCTTTTACCAGTGCCCTGGAACCTGCTTTCAGAAATATGCCAGAGGATGTAACAGAGGAAAACCTGCAGGCCAGAATAAGGGGAACTTTGCTTATGGCCATCTCCAACAAGTTTGGCCACATACTGTTAAACACCTCCAACAAAAGTGAATCATCAGTAGGATACGCGACCTTGTATGGCGATATGACCGGAGCCCTTTCTGTTCTCGGAGATGTTTACAAAACCGATGTTTACAGGCTGGCTGAATACATTAACCGAGAGGAAGAGATCATTCCCAATAACATTATGCAAAAAGCCCCTTCGGCTGAACTACGGCCAAATCAGAAAGACAGTGATGCCCTGCCCCAATATGAGTTGCTGGACAAAATCCTGTTTCAATATATAGAGTTGCAAAAATCATCTTCTGAGATCATTGAGGAAGGATTTGACGAGGAAACGGTAAGAAAGATTGTGTATATGGTCAATGCCAATGAATACAAAAGATACCAGGCTCCGCCGGTATTGAGGATATCCTCAAAAGCTTTCGGTGTCGGCAGAAGGATGCCCTTGGTGGCGAAATATTGAATAAAATCTTGCTGGAATAAAAAAGGATGTCATCGTATTTCAGATAAATACTCTATCCCATCACACCCAATACACCAAAAATATCAGTTATTCTGCCTTTCTTTAATGCTGAAGACACCCTTGAGTATGCCATTAACAGTATTGCCGGACAATCTTTCAGGAACTTCGAGTGTATACTGGTGGACAACAATTCCGGGGACGAAAGCAGGGAAATTGCACTAAAATGGGTCCAAAGTGATTCCCGTTTTGTCATGATCAATGAAACCCAACAAGGGGTAGTGTTCGCATCGAATGCCGGGTGGGAACAATCCAGCGGACAATATATAGCACGAATGGATGCCGATGACAGAGCCTATCCCGAAAGACTGGAAAAACAGGCTGGTTTTCTCGATCACAATCATGATTACGGTGCTGTAGCCGGGCTGGCAAAATATGTGAGTCATTCTGCAGGTAAAACAGGATTTAAAAAATTTGTGGATTGGAACAATTCGGTTATTACCTATGAAGATATACTCAAAAACAGGTTTATCGATTCACCTGTCATCAATCCCACAACTATGTGGAGAAGAGAGATAGCCGAAAAACATGAAATGTACAGCTTTGGTAATTTCCCGGAAGATTATGAAATGTGGCTACGCTGGCTGCATGAAGGAGTTAAGATCTGCAAGATTTCCTCATTCGTGTTAAAATGGCATGACTTTGAGAAAAGGCTCACAAGGAATCATCCCAATTATTATGATGAAGCGTTTTACAGAATCAAAACCCTTTATCTGGCAAAATGGCTTGAAGTTCACAATCCCTTCCATCCCGAAGTGCTGGTTTGGGGTGCCAGCCGAATCTCCCGGTCAAGAGCAGAGATGCTGGAATCTTACGGCATCAGGATTGTCGCATATATCGACATCAAAAAAACCCGGCAACTAAAAAAAGAGGTGATCTATTATAAAAATCTCCCTGTATCCGGAAAATATTTTATTCTTGTTTATGTAAGGCAATGGGAAGCGAAATCAAAGATCAAGGATTTTCTTTATCAGCAGAAATATGAAGAAGGAAAGGATTTTCTATTCATTTCATAATGTTGATCTTCCGGTTTACCGGTTGAATTTTTCCCTGATGCCCTTGTAATATATTTCAGCAACCTTATCTATATCCATACCCAACATTTTCAGAATATAAGTTTTGGCTACGTGCATCTGAAGGCGAATCACCCCATTCTTTCTGTATTTGCGGGCTGAGGTAATAATGTCTTTTTGGATCACCTTGAAGGAAGTATGCCTTTTTATGCGGGGGATGATTTCATAATCCTCCAAAAAACGGTAATTTTCATTGAAACCGTTCACTTTTTCAAAAATTTCTCTTTCAACATATAAAGATTGATCGCCTCCCCTGCACCATTGGAAATTAAAACGGGTGAACCACGCAAAAAAGTTCAGTAGCCAATGATCCATATCCCATTTCATGCGGAAAGACCCTGCTTTATATCCCTTATTTATATAATGTAGGATTTCCTGGTCAAAATTTTTGGGTGGATAACTGTCTGCATGCAGAAAGTAAAACACATCTCCGGTTGCCTCTCTGGCCCCTGCATTCATCTGTTTGGCCCTGCCAGTATTTTTGTGATCGACAATACGGGCACCTTTTGACCGGGCAATCTCCAGGGTGTTATCTTCACTAATACCATCCGATATAAGGATCTCTTTTATATTTTCCTCATTGCTGTTTTCACTCAGATAATCCAATACCTGACCAATGTTTTCAGCTTCATTAAAGGTCGGTATGATGATGCTGATATTCATAATATCCGTGTTTTTATTTCGCGACGCTAAATTATAACAATTTTAAGGGTAATAAACTTTTTATCTTTAGATTTTTATTTTTTTATTGGAATATTCACAAACATTCTTTATTTATAGCGAAAAACCACTTTTTTTATTATGTTAAACAACATTAATTTTTATAAAGAGACAATGATCCGTTTGCATTTCGCCGTATATTTTTAATTTCCGATCAACTTATTTTCTGAGCTATATCCGAATGATCGTATTCAGAATGCATCACACGGCAAATTTTTCATCTAACGTGTCGGATAAATCATATCTCAATGATGTCCACCTCCGTGACAATTCGTTCCAATTCAAATTAATCTCTTTATAAGGTCCAGTTATTCAATGTATTTAATTAAAAACATATAAATTCCTGAATAATTAAACATTATGAATTATTTGTCCTTTCGTTGGAAAGAAAATGAAGATACCAATACACAGGCTTCCGATAAAGAA
>JBNJFN010000101.1:0-10085 GCA_051746885.1 Bacteroidota bacterium
AGCGCCTTTTTAGACTAGACTCATAATTCGGGTTAAAAACGCCATAGTATTAAAGTAAAATGTTATAAATTTAACCCCTTTAAAGTGTAGTTGAAAGATAATAACTATCCTTTAAAGGTTGAAATTTCCCGGTTTGTATTATGTAAAGTATAAACAGTGAGTGATTCATTATGATACGACGAAATAATTTCTTGTTCTCCTCCTGGTTTATGGGCGCACTATTCATCATTTTTGCCATGTCCATGGCCATCGCCACTTTTATTGAGAACGATTACGGTGCTGCTGCCGCAAGACAACTGGTATATAATGCCAAATGGTTTGAACTGATCTTTGTCTTGCTTGCTCTGAATTTTTTGGGACAGATCTTCCGTTTCAGGCTTTACCGTCCCGGCAAACTGACCATTCTGGTGTTCCACTGTGCTTTCATCCTTATCATCATGGGGGCAGGTATAACGCGATATTTTGGTTTTGAAGGCATGCTGCACCTGAGAGAGAACCAGGCAAAAAACTATGTTGAGACGGATAACAATTACCTTCATTTAACTGTTAGGGATCAGAATGGAAGCACCCTGTATTCAGATGCTGAAAAGTTTATTGTTACCAAGCTGGCCTCGGATCGATATGAGAAGGACATTGAGGTAGATAATAAGAGTTATAAGGTCTCCTTTAAGGACTATTTGCCAAATGCCAGGGAGTCTATTGTTGAGGATCCGGACGGCGGTCCGATTATTCAATTAAGTGCCGCCCAAGATAGTGGGGAAACAAAGACTTTTATCCTGTCTCCAGATGATACTTATAATTTGGAGGATCTCAGCCTTGGTTTTTCCCAGGCCGATTCTCTGGACATACGATTCGGATATCAGAGAGACAGCTTTTACATTTCCTCAGACAAGGAGTTCACCAGGTCAAGTATGAGAACGAGAGAGTCCTCATCTTTTCCAAAAAATCAAAGGGCCAGCCTTCAGCCCATGTATATTTATGATATCAGTGGATGGCGCCTTGTTGTTCAGGAAATGTCGCCATCTGGTGTTATGAAGCCTGTAAGAGCCCCTTCGGGCCAAAATACAAAAACCAGGGATGTACTACAGTTTGGTTTACAATATGGCGATCAGGAGAAAGATCTGTATGTTAGGTCGGGCGAAAATGCTGCAAAACCTGCTACTTTCCGGCATGGCGGGCACAAAATCGAGTTGGATTATAAACCCAGACAGGTAAAGATTCCTTTTCAGATCAAATTGCAGGATTTTATTCTGGAGCGATATCCCGGATCCCAGTCACCATCTTCCTATAAAAGCAGGGTTGAGGTCATCGATAAGGAAAAAGAGGTCAATAAAACTTTTATGATCTATATGAACAACATCTTAAAACACCGGGGTTATCGTTTTTATCAGTCTTCTTATGACAAGGACGAAAAAGGTAGTGTGCTTTCTGTGAATCGTGATCCGGTAGGTACGGGCGTTACTTATTCCGGGTATGCCCTTCTCTTTCTGTTCATTATCCTTTCACTGGTCAATAAAAAGTCGGTTTTCAGAAAAGTTCATGCTGGTTACTGGTTATCACCTACAAAGAAAGGTGCGGGGATTCTGCTTTTATTGCTTGTTTTTTCAGGTATATCCCTGGGTAATCCTGACAACAAGCTGACCATTGACAGGAAAATGGCCAATGAATTCGGTGAAATTCTTGTTCAGGACCGGCAAGGACGGACCAAACCCTTATTCACTCTAAGCAGTGATGTATTGAGGAAAGTAAACCGAGGCACTGAATATGAGGGGCTTAATTCTATGCAGGTTTTCCTGGGAATGTATTATGATTTTGAAAACTGGCAAGATGAACCGCTCATTAAAATATCCAATGAAGGGGTTAGGAATGTTCTGGGGTTGAACGGAAAATATGCATCCATTGATCAGTTGGTGGATATGCAGAACAATTCTTACAAGCTGAGGCAATATGTTCAGGAAGCTTATTCCAAATCTTCAGCGCAACGGAATAAATTCGATAAAGAAGTCATTAAAGTGGATGAAAGGGTTAACATCTGTTTTTCGGTTATTTCAGGAGATTTTTTGAAGATATTTCCCCTCCGGAATGATACCGAGCAATGGGACAAACCCCAAAATGCCTCCAAGCATGCAAAGAGTGAAGATGATTCGCTTTTTATCAGGAATATATTGGGAATGTTTCGAAAGGCTGCCATAAACGGCAACAGGAATCAGGCAGAACAATATGTTAATTCCATTAAGGAGTATCAGCGGAAATTTGCCGGATATGAGCTGCCATCAAAGCAGAAAGTCAATGCTGAAATATTTTATTATAAAAGTGGGATTTTTGAGAAACTCTTCCCGTTTTATTCCATAACAGGATTTATTCTACTGATATTCCTTCTGTCGGGGATTATTTCCGGGAGGAAAAGACCGGCCGTATTCATTAAGATTTTGATTTGGATTATTGGAATAGGGTTTGCTTTTCATACAGCCGGCTTTATCCTCAGATGGTATATTTCCGGACATGCTCCCATGAGCAATGGTTATGAAACAATGATCTTTGTATCGTGGGTGGTTTTGCTGGGGGGTTTTCTCTTTATCCGGAAATCCCGGCTGACCCTCGCCGCCACTTCCATCCTGGCTTCCCTTACCCTTATGGTAGCTCACCTGAGTTTCATGGATCCCGAGATAACCAATCTGGTTCCTGTGCTGAAATCTTACTGGCTTACATTACATGTTTCAATAATCACGGGCAGTTATGGTTTCCTTGGTATGTCAGCTATTCTTGGGCTTATCGTGATGATCCTGTATGCTGTGGTATCCGATAACAAGCATGATCGCATCTTAGATACCATAAAAGATCTGACGGTTATCAATTATAAATCCATGATTCTTGGTCTGTATCTGCTTACCATTGGCACTTTCCTTGGTGCTATCTGGGCTAACGAGGCCTGGGGCCGTTATTGGGGCTGGGATCCTAAAGAGACATGGTCCCTTATTACCATTATTGTGTATAGTTTTGTGATTCATTCCCGGCATATACCCGGATTTAAGAGTTTATTCGCCTACAATGTGCTGTCATTATTTGCTTTTTCTTCAGTGTTAATGACCTATTTTGGTGTTAATTACTATCTTTCGGGATTGCATTCCTATGCCGGCGGTGAGGCTGTTCCCATACCAGCTTTTGTATATATAAGTGTGCTCCTGTTATTGGGACTTGCTTTCTATGCATACTGGAACCGGAATCGGAAGATGCACCTTGCCTGGAAAGAAAATTGATAACATGTAAAATGTACTCAGGATTAAATGATAATTGATTGATAATACAATAGAACATTATATGTATGCTACTGAAGAAAACCCCGGATTTTTACTCCAGGTTAAGCCTATAGGGGGCATTTTGAAAGATAAAGGATCGAATTTGTGTGGTTTTCTTGGCCCCGCCAGTTGTATTTTATATATTGCTTCGCGATCGTATATCAATGTAAAGGATTACTAACAAACAAAAATATAAAGAATATGAGTGAAATAGCTATTGGAATTGATATTGGCGGTACAAACAGCCGTTTTGGTGTTGTTACTGATTCTGGTGAAGTCTTGCAGGAAGACCGGTTTCCCACGAAAGACTATCCGAAAGCAGAAGAATTTGTAGAGGCTTTAAGTGATAAGATTAAAAAGGTATTGGCGGAGTTTGATGATTACACTTTTAAGGGAATTGGTGTAGGAGCCCCTAATGGCAATTATTTCAGTGGAACTATTGAACAGGCCCCAAATCTTGCCTGGAAAGGAATTGTTCCATTGGTGGATTTGTTCAGGAAATATTTTAATGTGCCGGTCATATTGACCAATGATGCAAATGCCGCTGCTATTGGAGAAATGATGTTTGGAGGCGCCAAGAATATGAAAGATTTTATTCTGATAACTCTTGGTACCGGTTTGGGTAGCGGAATTGTTGTGAATGGCGATGTGGTATACGGACATGATGGTTTCGCTGGAGAAATGGGACATATATATGTCTATCCTGATTCCGGAAGAATGTGTGGCTGTGGCCGGAGAGGCTGTTTGGAAACGTATGCTTCAGCACAGGGGATCAAACGAACCATGTTTGAATTGCTGGCCAGTGAAACTGAGGAAAGTGAGCTTAGGGATTTTTCTTATTCTCAGATGACTTCCGAGCATATTTATGAAGCAGCGAAAAAAGGAGATACGCTTGCACAACAAGCATTTGAAATAACCGGAGAGTACCTGGGTAAAAAACTGGCGGATGCCGTCGCTTTTACTACTCCTGAGGCCATATTTCTATATGGAGGCTTGTCCAAGTCCGGAGAGATGATCCTCAATCCTACACGTAAATATTTTGACAAGCATGTTTTGAAGGTTTATAAAGGAAAGACTTCCATCCTGTTTTCTGATTTGAAGGAAAAACACGGTGCCATTCTGGGTGCTGCTGCTTTGGTGTGGAAAAGAAGGAAGTAAAAATTTCAGTCAGCAATAAAAAACATCCGATGTCAGAAGTCATCGGATGTTTGTTTATTGTTTTGTTGTTCAGGCATTAACTCAACCTTTTGCCTACCCTTTCCAGGAGTTTTTTCGTTGCCATAATGCCTTCTTCTTCGCTAAGGTTGCTGCCTTCATATTCAATGCCTACATAACCCCGATAGCTGGCTTGTTTAACGATTTTCATGATCCGGTAGTAATCCATGGAAGTTTCATCTCCGTTCTCGTCAAAATCATAAGTTTTGGCACTTACTCCTTTTGCATAGGGCATCAGCTCTTTGATGCCTTTGTATCTGTCATAGCTTTCATTGTCGTTAATGTCGAAGTTGCCAAAGTCCGGGAGGGTTCCACAGTTTGGCATATCAACCTGTTTAATCACATTGGACATCCATTGGCCGTTGGAAGAATAACCTCCGTGATTTTCAACGACAACATTGATCCCGTCTTTGGCAGCCCGTTCAGAGAGACTGCCCAGTCCATCTATGGCGGCCTGGGCTACTTCTTCTTTACTCCCTTCACCCCGTGCATTCACACGTATGGTTTGACAACCCAGGTATTTTGCCGTTTCGATCCATTTGAAGTGGTTCTCAACGGCCTGATTTCTTTCTGTGCTATCAGTAGCTCCGAGGTTCCCTTCTCCGTCAACCATGATCAGGACGTTGTTAATTCCTTCATTGACCGTTGCATCTCTGAGATCTGCCAAATATTGAAGCTTGGTATTTTTAAAAAAGGTGCTTACATATTCTACTGCGTGAATCCCAAATTTATCCCTGGCCATTATCGGGAAATCCAGGTTGGAAATCTCGTTGTTGGATAATTTTCTGTGCAGTGACCATTCTGCAAGTGAAATATCGAAGAATAAATTGTCGTTCCGGGAAGGATTTGAGCCCGCAAAAAAAAGTACTCCTGCCCCTGCTGACGCGAGGTCTTTCAAAAATTTCCTTCTGTCACCTGCCATAATTATTAAATTAATCTTATAATAAACAGAGAAAAAATTCCTGCATCCATTAATTTCTCGTATCGAAGGTTATTTAACGGATGCAGGGATTCTTTACGGGTTAATACCATTTACATTTCTTTGATTTTGATGTTTCGGTACCAAACATCGTTGCCATGGTCCTGCAGGCCAATATAGCCTTCACGGTATTTACCGAATTCTTCAAAATCACTGAACTTACTGTTTTCAATCATTTCTTTCCAGTCATCTGTTCCCAGATGATATTCCACTACGTCTTCTCCATTCTGTTTGTGAAGAACAGTACCTTGATAAACCATGATCTCAGCCTCATTCCACTCTCCCCACGGTTTGGTATTCTGAGGCTTGGCCGGTATCAGGTCATAAAGAGAAGCAGCTTTACGATTTCCGTCTTCACCCATTTCGGCGTCTGGATGGTTTTCATTGTCCAGTATCTGGAATTCCGGAGCCGACTTCCAAATGGGCTCACCTTCGATTTCTTTGGCCAGATAGAAAACGCCGCTGTTGCCACCTTCTGAGATCTTCCATTCAAATTTCATACGAAAATCCTTGTATTTTTCATCATAAACGATGTCACCGCCTGCACCGCCGGCTTCTCCGTGTCCGGATCCGATGCACCGGATGGTGCCATCTTCAACAACCCATCCGCTATCCGGGAATGTTTCCTTATTGTAATTTCTCCATCCTTCAGTAGTTTCCCCGTCGAACAGCAGTTTCCATCCTTCTTCTTTTTCTTGTTCAGTTAATTGATTCATCACTTGTTCCTCTTCTTCTTGTTGTTCCTCTGCGCCCTGTTTACATCCGTTGAATACGGAAAATATCAGGGCCAAACTGATCACAACTGGAATTATTGTTTTTAGTTTTTTCATAATGCTTGTTATTAATTATTTAGGTTTTAATTATACTGAAAAAACAGGCCCGACCTTTTAAGGTCAGGGCCTGAATGTTTGTTTTTATACATCTACATCTATATCAAGCTTCCATCCATCTCTGTAAGGACGTTTGATATATTCCTGAGCTGTTTGCTTGGCGTTGAACGTTTTGTGTTTGGTATCGAAACGTGGATCACCCTGGACAACGCTGAAGTCGTCGCTTTCAACTACACGAAGTTCATCATCATCATCAATGTTGGTAAACTTCATGTTCTTACCATCCCAGTGCAACTCGCGTCTGAGGCTTTGAAGACGATTTGCTACAACGCCCATAACTACCATTTCGTTTAACGGACCGGCATAGTCGAAGTTGGAGCTTGGCATGGTTCTGTTTCCAGGACTTTCTTTACATGCTCTTACCCAATCCATCTCATGTCCTCCGGAACCGCCTTCAACTCTCCTTAGAGTTTCGGAGGGTCTTCTGTACTCCTTGTCATAGTCCAGGGGTAGTAAGAATGGATTACGAGCATAAACTCCAGTCATCAGTTTGCCTTTGGTACCCACAAATAAGGTACCTCCGCCGCCGTCTCTACCCATTATTTCTCCTTCAGGTAATTCGGGCGGACGGTCGGGAAGCAGTCCTCCGTCATACCAGTGAACTTTCACTTCGGGCATATTGACTTTCGGCATATTGCCCCGTGGGGGGAAAGTATAACGTACGATTTCAGCTTCCGGTGGACTTACCGTGTTGAACTGTGAGGAGGAAGCTTCCACTTTACTGGGATAGCTTAACTTTAAGGCTTTAAAGACAGGGTCCAGAATATGGCAGGCCATATCTCCAAGTGCACCTGTGCCGAAGTTCCACCAGCCACGCCAGTTCCAGGGGTGATATGCGCTATTGTACTCATAGTATTCTGCCGGGCCAATAAAAAGATCCCACTTCAGAGTATCGGGGATATCCATCTTTTCTTCGGGTTTCTCAAGACCTTGAGGCCATATCGGGCGGTTGGTCCAGGCATGAACTTCTTTTATTTCGCCAATTGCGCCATCCCAAATCCATTCACACGTCTGACGAATGCCTTCACCGGAGTTACCCTGATTTCCCATCTGGGTAACCACATCGTATTTGTTGGCGATTTTTGTCAATGCGCGGGATTCCCATACAGTTTGAGTCAGAGGTTTTTGGGTATAAACATGCATACCCCTTTTCATAGCCTCAATAGAGATGATGGCATGAGTGTGGTCCGGAGTACCAACGATAACTGCATCGATCTGATCTCCCATCTCATCAAACATCTTTCTCCAATCGTAGTATTTCTCGGCATCAGGGTACTTCTCGAAGGTTTCTTTGGCATATTTCCAGTCAACATCGCAAAGAGCCACGATATTTTCACTGGAAACATTGTCAATGTTTGCTCCTCCCATTCCCCCTACTCCAATTCCAGCGATATTGAGTTTATCGCTCGGGGCTTTATGTCCTAAACCGCTTACAGCAGTACTGGGGATAATCGTTAACCCAGCTGCAGCCGCAGCGGAATTTTTCAGGAATGCCCGTCTGGAAATTTTGGAACTTTGATCTTTACTCATAATTTAATGATTTTAAGTGTTATAAAAACAATCAAGAAAAATAGAAAATATTTATTTTTTTTGTAAACGTTTTAAAGTGTTGATAGTATATATTTTATAAATCTATTTTATCAACCCCTGTTTATTATAAATTAGCACTAATATACAAAAAGTTTGTTTAAAAATTTCCATAATGGTGTTTATTTTGCCATGGGGTGTGATTTTCCACTCTTTGAAAGAGCACTATGATACTTCAATTTTTTCTGTAAAATGCCCTGTAATATTTGTTTTATCTCCATTCTCTTATTTGCTTGCGTATTATTTTGCATTTCTGGTGTTTATGCTAAAAGCTTTTTGAGGATTGACTTTAAGAAATCTGTCGATATCCTCTTCGGAGAAACCATTTTCCTTAAGGGCAGGTATCAAATGATCAAAAATGGCCGTGTAAGGCCTGAAATCTCCACCTCCTTCTTCTCCCGGACTGTACCAACCGGCATCATGGGATATCAATACCCTGTTTAATAAATTGCTTTCTTTTAAATTGGAAAGCATGTTGACATAGCGGTTTATGGTTTCTTCCTCCTTATTTACCCCGTCAAGCGATACCCATGCACCTTCTTTTGCGGCATTGATATGGGCATCGGTACTGCCGTTCTGGGCGTGGACCCAGATAAAGGCATCCGGAGCAACACCTTCTTCTTTCAGAATCTTTAACTGGGCAAAAGCCGGATCTTCCGGCCCCGTATGGGAGGCAATGGTAAGGCCCGTTTCCAGATGGGTTCTGGCTGCCGCTCTGACGAGCTTTTCATTGATCTCGGATAAGGTGCTGTCAGATCCCACGGAAATTTTTATGAATCCGGGTTTGATTTCGGTGTCCTCAATGCCTTTTTTCCATTCGCTGATCCACCGTTCGGCGAGCTGATCAGCCGTTTCTTTATAGGCATGTTGTGGAATGAATTTTTCATTCACGGCTCCATAATATCCTGTATTGGTAATGATCTGCACACCGCTTTCCTTAGAGAGTTCTTTAAGTAACCTCGGATCGCGGCCCAGATAAGCCGGTGTACATTCAACAAGGGTCTGCAGACCTCTCTTTTTAACTTCTTTAATATGAGGCATTACGCTTTTGCTCACATTTTCTCTGTTCCACCGGTGATAGCCGGTACTGTCCGCCCCGATAAAATCGACCATGATGTGTTCATGTTCCAGTGTTACCCCCATATTTTCTGCCTGTATAGGACCGGTGACGGTCATAATTCGGTTCTCTTCCTGTTTGCAGGCAGTACTTCCAAAAATAAAAGGAAGACAAACAATCGAAATCAGGAAGGTTTTTCTAAAAAAGACGCTTAAATGGCTATATTGTTTTTTTTGCATGGTTCGAATGATTTTGGTTTTCAATATGTAAGGATTTAACATCTATGTTTTAAACTATCAGGCATTTATTGGACTATTTTACCTAAATACTTACCATGCAATGTATCAAATATTATTCAATAAGTCAAGTATAAATGTGCTTTAAATTAAAATATATCTTTTAATTACCGGAGAAGATCAGGCATGGAATATTGTGCATATTAAACAACAGGCACATCAGGATCAGAAAAAGTTGTATTTTTTGACCCCGATGTGCCCAGGCAAATAGGTGTGTCTAATGGTTGGAAAGACTCGTTCTCAAAGATTTGCTTTTGTCACTTTATCCCATTGATCAGGGATTTACAATAGTTTGATGTTGTTTTTTTCGCACTTTTCCCTCATTTCTTCCGGCCACACACACGCCTGTACTTCTCCGATGTGGGCTTTGCGCAGATAAAGCATACACAGCCTCGACTGGCCGATGCCTCCGCCCATTGTCAGTGGCAGCTCATCATTCAGCAGTTTGCTGTGAAAGTATAGTTCCTTGCGATCTTCTGTACCGGATATTTTCAACTGTTCGAGCAAGGCTTTCTTGTCAACCCGGATTCCCATAGAAGATATTTCAAAAGCCTGCTCCAATACAGGGTTCCAGACCAGGATATCGCCGTTGAGACCTCTGTTTCCGTTTTCTGTTGGAGTCGACCAGTCATCATAATCGGGTGCGCGACCATCATGGGGTTTACCGTCCCCAAGATTGTGGCCTATTCCAATAACAAATACAGCTCCGTGCTCTTTGGTAATGAGGTTCTCCCTTTCACCCGGGCTTTTGTCGGGATATTTCTG
>JBNJFN010000102.1:0-10034 GCA_051746885.1 Bacteroidota bacterium
GTGCATTGGCCTCACTGAGCAAAAGTCCGGTTATCAAAATAAGACCTGTAATTGCTGTAATAAATTTGGTTTTCATAGCTGTATCTTTTTATGTTTTTCTGTATCATAAATACGAGGAATTATTATTATTGCTGCATATTTTTTGATCCAATTCATTACAGTTTTTGTTTTGTGCCGGAAAACAACAGATAAAATTTATAAAGTTTGAAGATTATGCAACACGATCATGTATTTTACCACCATACACCGATACAGGTTCGGTTTAACGATGTGGATATCATGGGGCATGTTAATAATTCGGTATATCAGCATTATTTTGATTATGCCCGCCTGCAGTATTTTGAGGAGGTTTTTGGTCGCAGGATAAACTGGTATGACGAAGTATTGGTTTTGGTAAATATTGAGATTGATTTTATGAAACCGGTATTTATGTATGATCCCGTTCAGGTTATCACCAAGGTTTATCACCTCGGCAATAAGAGCCTGAAAATGGAACAGCGTTTGGTGGCCGAACGGGAGGATGACGTACGTTGCCAAAGTAAGTCTGTACTATCGGGATTCAATTATAAAAAAGGAGAATCCATTCCGCTTTTGAATGAATGGAGGGAACAAATTAAACAATTTGAGCGGGATGTGGAATTTGGAAATAGATTTTAATATACAGGCATTAAATCAAGCCGGATTCAAATAATCTAATTGAATGAGAAACGGAAGAGGCTAAATCTCAAGCAGCCCTTCTGGTATATGGTTTTTCACGGTTTGGCTTTCCTCATCGATCTTATAGAGGGTTTCTTCATTCACCGGAACTTCGACCAGATTATTGCCGTGACGTACCTGCAAGAGCGTGTTGGAAGGAATTTCCAGGATTCCCTCGACGGTTCCGATCTCATCATCATTTTGATCAATCAGTGTGAATCCTACCACCGTTACATAAGATCCGGCCTGGCTTTGCTTTAGCTTTTCCCAATCTTTTTGGTGCAGATACCAATTACAACCGGTCACCTCGTTGGCCGCTTCAATACTGTCGATATCTTCGAGTTTAAGAATAGCTGTTTGGGAGGATTTCAACCGGGCATGCTCAATAAAAAACGGAACCAATCCTCCATTGATCTCAATGAATATTGATTCCATTTTTAAAAAATCTTCGGAAAGACCCTGATCCGAACTTATGATGACTTCACCTTCCTTACCGTGTGATTTGAGAACTTCCCCCAGTTTATCCGTAGTGCTGAATTTCATTCATCTAACCGACAAGTGTTACTCTTCTTTCTTTCCGGATTCTTCATCCGCTCCGCCTTCTTCCTTATCTTCCCCTGACTCTTCCTGCTTTTCTGCGGCAGATGATTCTTCAGATTGGGGTTCTGCTTGTTCAGCTTTAGCTTCCGGCTCTCCGGACTTTTCTTGCTTTTCGTCTCCGGTTTCTTTTTGTTCTTCTGCTTCAGCTTTGTCTTCTTCTGCCGCTTCGGCATTCTTCTTAGCCAACTCTTCGGCTCTGGCGTCACTTATTTTTTTCTCAGCCTCCAGCCGTTGCTTTTCTTCCTCTTGTTGTTTATTGAGTTCAGCTTCTCTTTCAGTTTTTACCTTTTCCTGCTTTTTGGTCAGCCATTCATTGAATTTTCTTTCGGCTTCATCCTCAGAAATGGCATTTTTTCTAACTCCTCTTAAAAGGTGCTTTTTAAGCATTACACCCTTTTGGGAGAGAATGGATCTGCATGTATCAGTAGGTAGTGCCCCTTTTTGAACCCAGTCCAGAGCTTTGTCAAAATCCAAATCAATGGTTGGGGGTTTTGTAGTAGGATTGTACATACCGAGTTTCTCGATGTACTTACCATCCCGTGGCGCCCTACTATCTGCAACCACAATGTGATAAAGCGGTTGTTTTTTCCTTCCTCTTCTTGTTAATCTGATTCTTACAGGCATATTGTTTCTTTCCTTTAATTAAATTGCAAACCAATTTTAAAATTTGTCCCGCAAAGATATAACAATATTTCATTTCGAAAAGAATTTTTTACAAATTTATTATAATTAATCATTTAGCCGAAATTCACTGAAAATCTTTAAGACAGGAAAATTTTCAAGTATTTATTAACACCCGGATCATTCTCTTTCCAGATTTGTTAATTTTATAAAACGATATAACGCCTGTTGTTCGTTTCAAAACAAAATGAGCTAAAGACTTATGGGAAAGTTTACGCATTTGCATGTTCACACGCAATATTCCATTCTTGATGGAGCTTCTGATATATCGGATTTATTGACCAAGGCCGGGAATGATGGTATGGATGCCGTAGCCATCACCGACCATGGCAATATGTTCGGTGTAAAAGATTTTCATAATAAAGCACGGCAGCAGGGTATCAAACCCATTATCGGCTGCGAGATGTACCTGGCCCATGGTAGCCGTTTCGATAAATCCGACAAAAAGGACAGAAGTGGATATCACCTGGTGGTTCTGGCAAAAAATCTGACCGGATATAAAAACCTGATCAAGTTGGTATCTTATGCCTGGACGGAAGGATTCTACTATACCTCCAGAATTGATAAGGAATTGTTAAAACAATACAGCGAGGGATTGATCGTCTCTACGGCCTGCATCGGGGGAGAGATTCCCAAAACTGCCATAAATAAAGGCAAAGATGAAGCCGAAAAGCTGGTATTGGAGTATAAAGAGATCTTTGGAGATGACTTTTATCTTGAACTGCAAAGGCATCCTTCGGGAGATCCCTCAAAAGACCGGGAGGTTTATGAGAATGAGCAAATAGCCAACAAGATCCTTCTTGAGCTGGCAAAAAAACATGATGTAAAAGTCATTGCCAGCAACGACGTTCACTTTATTGATGCTGAGAATGCAGAACCCCACGACCGGTTGATATGCCTGAATACGGGTAAAGATGTGGACGATCCGAACCGTATGAGTTATACCAAACAGGAATATTTTAAGACCACACGGGAGATGAGTGAGCTTTTTTCCGATATTCCCGAGGCGATTGAAAATACCCGTGAAATTACCGATAAGGTAGAGGAATATGAATTGGACCGTGATCCGCTTATGCCTGACTTTCCCTTGCCTGAAGGGTTTGAAAATGAAGATGAGTATTTGCGACACATTACCTATGAAGGTGCCCGGGACAGATACGGGGAGATCACGGATGAAATCAGGGAGCGTCTTGACTTTGAGTTGTCTGTGATAAAAGGAATGGGTTTCCCGGGATATTTTCTGATTGTTCAGGATTTTATCAATACGGCCAGGGAGCTGGATGTTTCTGTCGGCCCGGGAAGGGGTTCGGCTGCCGGCTCGGCAGTAGCTTACTGTATAAAGATCACGGATATAGATCCGATCAGGTACAACCTGCTGTTTGAGCGTTTTTTGAACCCCGACAGGATATCCATGCCGGATATCGATATTGATTTTGACGAGGACGGACGGGATAAAGTACTGGACTGGGTGGTGGAGAAATACGGTGTAGAGAAAGTCGCTCACATCATTACCTTCGGAACCATGAAAGCCAGGCTGGCCATTCGGGATATTGCCAGGGTTGAGAAGCTGCCCCTGGCTAAAGCCGATCAACTTGCCAAGCTGGTGCCCGAAGCTCCGGGTATGACTTTTAAAAAGGCTTATGAGCAGGTACCGGAGCTGAAGAAAGAACGGGAGAAAGGCGATGAACTGGTTCGGAAAACCTTAAAATATGCTGAAGTGCTTGAAGGCTCGCTCCGTCAAACGGGGCTTCATGCCTGTGGTGTAATTATCGGCAAGGATGACCTGATTGAGTATCTGCCCATTTGTACCTCAAAAGATACCGATTTAAGAGTTACCCAGTTTGACGGTGACCATGTGGAAAGCGTGGGTATGCTGAAAATGGACTTTCTGGGATTGAAAACGTTGTCCATCATTAAGGATGCCGTGGAAAACGTGAAAGAGTCCAGGGGCATCGATGTGGATATTGATAATATTTCTCTTGAAGATAAGCAGACGTTTGAACTATACAGCCGGGGTGAGACCACCGCTTTATTCCAGTTTGAGTCGCCGGGGATGAAAAAAAACCTGCGTCAGTTGAAGCCCAACCGTTTTGAAGATCTGATAGCCATGAATGCCCTTTATCGCCCGGGGCCGATGGAGTATATACCTAGCTTTATTAAGCGTAAGCACGGGCAGGAGGAGATTAATTACGACCTTCCCGTAATGGAGCAATATCTGAAAGAGACTTATGGCATTACAGTTTATCAGGAGCAGGTGATGCAGCTTTCCCAGGAACTTGCCGGTTTTTCTAAAGGACAGGCTGACTCTTTGCGAAAAGCCATGGGCAAGAAAAAGAAAAAACTGATGGAACAACTCAAAGAGAAATTCTTTGAAGGATGCCAAAACAATGGATATGATCTGAAAGTCGTCCAGAAGGTATGGAACGACTGGGAGGCCTTTGCCCAATATGCTTTCAATAAATCACATTCCACTTGTTATGCCCATGTTTCCTATCAAACTGCTTATCTCAAAGCCCATTATCCGGCCGAGTATATGGCTGCCGTTTTAAGCCGATGGGCTTCCAATATTGAGAAGGTAACTACCTTTATGGATGAATGCCGGAGGATGGGAATTCAGGTACTTGGCCCGGATATCAATGAAAGTAACCTGCGGTTCAATGTTAATCAGGACGGCAACATTCGTTTTGGCCTGAGTGCTATAAAGGGTGTGGGCGACAGCGCCGCTGAAAAGATCATTGAGGAAAGGGATCAAAACGGCCCCTATAAGGATATTTATGATTTTGTGGAAAGAATCAATCTGCAATCAGTAAACAAGAAATGTTTCGAATCACTGGCCACTGCCGGTGCCTTCGATAATCTTGGCAACTTAAAGCGCTCCCAGTTCTTTGCGGAGAACGGAAAAGAGGTGAATTTCATTGAAAGCTTGATGAAATATGGGAGTAAATACCAGAATGATAAGCAAACCCGGCAACAGACCCTTTTCGGCGAATCGGGAGGCATCGAAATCGCCAAACCCAAACTGCCGGACGTGGAAGAATGGCAAAAACTAGACAAACTGAATAAAGAGAAGGAATTGGTGGGTATCTATTTATCAGCTCATCCTTTGGATGACTTCAAAACTGAGATAGAACATTTCACCGATACTTCACTGAAGGATCTGAATTCGGATTTTGACCGGTTCAAGGACAAAGATGTGACGGTAGCCGGTATTGTTACCAATGTACAACATGCCATGAGCAAAAACAACAAGCCTTATGGACGGTTGACCCTGCAGGATTACACCGATTCCTATGAGTTCATCATGTTTGGTAAGGATTATCAGGAATTCCGCAAATTTTTCTATAAGGATTATCCCCTGCTCGTCAAGGGGAAGATACAACCCAGGTTTAGTGACCCCAACCTCTATGAGTTTAAGATAAAGCAGATCTATCTGTTAAGTGATGTTAATGAAGAATTGGTCAACACAATCACAGTAACTGTATCTCTTTCGGATATCAATGAACATCTTATAGAGGAGCTAAACAGGTATACCGACCGTAAGGGTAAGGTAAGAATGCGGTTCCGGATTATTGATCCGGTGGATAATGTTTCGGTTAATATGTATTCACGGGCCAAACAGATCGAAATAACGGATGGGCTCATCGATTTTCTAGGTCAAAATTCTGCTATACAATATTCTTTGTCTTAAACATTTTTCCTTTATTTTTGTCAAACAGAAATTAAAATTCAAAACATAAAATTATGAGTATAGAAGTTACCGATTCCAATTTTGAAGAACAGGTATTGCAATCAGATAAACCGGTAATAGTAGATTTATGGGCAGAATGGTGTGGCCCCTGCAAAATGGTGGGGCCCATCGTTGATGAGATTGGTGAGGAATATGATGGTCAGGTGGTTGTTGCCAAGCTTGATGTTGACAGCAACCCAAAAACACCTGCCAAATACAGGGTTCGGAATATTCCCACAATATTGTTTTTTAAAAATGGTGAACTGAAAGATAAACAGGTAGGTGCTGTTCCTAAAAATACGATGCTTCAGAAACTGAAACCCTTGCTGGATTAGTCATATATTCCATAGTTTTTTAAGTTTGACTGGTTAATTTTTTCCACGTTTGGGCATTTTCAGTGGCGTATGCCTTGTAAGTATTGTTGAAAAACGTGTAGATTTCTCTGCAGTCTCTCAAAAACAGGCTGATCTTTTCATATTCACTTTCAAGTTGTTCCCGGGAGTATTTGGAATAATAAGGTTTGTTGGGCCCGTGAAAGCGCAGGTACATAAAATTTGCCGTACACTTAAGATCTGTTGGAAATTCTGTGCAGTGAGAATAAACAAGGGCTGCATCATGCTCATTTAGTATCTCAAATATATCGTCATCAAACCAGGCTTCATTCCTGAATTCGAATGCATATCTAAATTTGGGCATGAAATTCAGCCATTCCTTGAGCCTTTTGGGGTCCTTTTTCATGGTACCGGGAAGCTGAACCAGAAAGGGTCCAAGCCGATCTCCAAGAAGGTCGGGAATATGGTTGAATTCCTCAAGTTTTTGTGAAACAGCTTCGTCACTTTTCAGTCTTTTCAGATGAGAGAAATAACGGTTCAGCTTGATGACGAACTGAAAATTTTCAGGAACTGATTCTTTCCAGTTTAAGACGGTTTCTTGCGACGGAATGTTGTAAAATGTTGAATTTACCTCTGTACAATTGAAATGCTCTGCGTAAAATTGCAGCCTTTTGTTCTTATCGGTTAACTCTTTGGGATAGAATGTTTCTTTCCAATCCTTATAGCTCCATCCTGATGTGCCAATATACCATTTCATAATGCATGCATTTATTTTTTAGCAAATCATTATGAAGTTAAAGATTATTGGATAAAATATCAAATCATTAAAAGAAGAATTTCAGTGAGGCATGTATGATGCTGGCTATTGCCTGTTGACCGGTATTTCTTTATTTTACCCCGTTAAAGATTCAACAGACCGTTAATTTTTTGCGTTTCCGTTATAACCCCATTTCAAATAAATTGATCCCCAGGTGAAACCGGCACCGAAGGTGGCAAATATCAGATTGTCTCCTTTATGAAGCTGTTCTTCCCATTCCCAGAGACAGAGGGGTAGGGTTGCTGCGGTAGTGTTGCCATATCTCTGAATGTTGATCATCACCTGTTCTCTTTTGATACCCATTCTGCGGGCTGTAGCTTCTATGATTCTCATGTTTGCCTGATGGGGGATCAGCCAGTTGAGGTCATTGGCTCCAATGCCATTTCTTTCCATGATCTCTATGGAAACATCGGCCATTTTTGCTACTGCCGCCTTGAAGACTTGCTGGCCTTCCTGGTATATATAGTGTTCTCTTGCATCAACGGTCTGGTGGGTAGCTGGCTTTAAAGATCCGCCGGCTTTCTGGTGCAGGTGGAACCTGCCTGATCCATCTACCTGCATGATCTCATCAAGAAGCCCATAATTCTCTTCTGTAGGTTCCATAAGCACTGCACCGGCTCCGTCACCGAATATCGGACAGGTGGCACGATCCTGGTAATCCACAATAGAGGACATTTTTTCTGCTCCTACAACAATGGCTTTCTTATACCGGCCCGATTCGATGAACTTGGAGGCTGTGGATATAGCGTACAGGAAACCGGAACATCCCGCGTTCAGGTCAAAACTAAAGGCGTTCTTTATTCCTGTCTTATCACTTATTATATTGGCTGTTGCCGGGAACTGCATATCGGGTGTAACAGTTGGACAAATCACCAGGTCTATTTCATCGGGAGAAGTACCGGTTTTTTCCAGAAGCTCGTTTACAGCCTTGGTACCCAGTTCTGAGGCGCCCTTCCCTTTTTCTTTTAGTATCCTCCTCTCCTTGATGCCAATACGCGTCATGATCCATTCGTCATTGGTTTCCACCATTCGGCTTAGTTCATCATTGGTAAGCCTGTATTCGGGAACATAGCCTCCTACACCTGTAATTGTCGCCGTAATTTGGCTCATTGGAATGCTTCTTTTATTTTCTCTGACAGGTTTGCCTGGATAACATATTGTGTATGAATGATCATATTTTTAATGGCAATATGGTTGGATATACCATGCCCGATGATGATGTTGCCATTAACACCCAACAGGGGGGTGCCACCAATATTTTCAAAATTAAAGCGTTCGAAATATTCGTCTTTAATCCCTTTCTTTTTTAACAATTTATAGAGTGCCTCGGCTTCTTTCAGAATTATGTTTCCTACGAATCCGTCGCACACCAATACATCTGCCTTGCTGTCGAAGATTTCATTTCCTTCTACATTTCCGATAAAATTAAAGTCATTGGTGCCCTTCATCATTTCATAGGCAGAACGGACCACCAGGTTGCCTTTTTCTTCTTCTTCCCCGATGTTTATCAGTCCAACCCTGGGGTCTTTTTTGTGATATACGTGTTTGGCATATATGGATCCCACCAATCCATACTGATAAAGAACATCAGGCTTGCAGTCAGGATTAATTCCTACATCAAGCAGGATCGCAAAATCTCCGCTAAATTGGGGCACGGATGCCGTGATGACTGGCCGTAAAATACCGGCTACCGGTTTGATGGTGTACATGGCACCTACCATCATGGCACCGGTATTGCCTGCACTGGCAAAGCCATCTATTCTACCCTCTTCCAGAAGTGCATAACCTTGTTTGATACTCGACCAGGGCTTTTGGCTGAATGCTTTGGCAGGGTTTTCTCCGTTTTGTATGATTTGATTGGCATGGATGATCTCAAAATGGTCCGGAGAATAGCCTTTATCCTTAAGAATATTTTTTATTTTGTCTTCATCTCCGATGAGAATAAGCTCAGCATTTGAATTCAGGTCCTCCTCAGCTAAAATTGCTCCCGAAACCGTAGCCTCAGGAGCAAAATCTCCGCCCATAATATCAACACCAATCCGCATTTTCAAGTGTTTCAATTTTAAGCTTCAGAACCTTGTTCGATTGCCATCTTACCTCTGTAAAATCCACATTCGGGACAAACCCTGTGATATTCGTGAGTGGCACCACAATTGGGGCAAGTAGCCGTATGCCTTCTCTGAGCTTTGTAATGTGTTCTTCTCTTGCGCTTTCTCTGCTTCGAGGTCTTTCTCTTTGGATGTGCCATTTTTTATTCGCTTAATTTCGTTTTACATTTATGTGTTTCAGCTTTTCCCATCTGGGATCAATGGTTCCTTCGTTTTCTTCTTTTTGATGTTGTCTGAGCAATTCCAGCATTTCTTCATTGCATGTGCTGTTTCCATTTTCATCGTCGGGATGGGTACGTTTTAAAGGCAATGCAAGATGAATGCTTTCATAAAAATACTGAGCCAGGTTGACAAAAGATTGATCAGGAGTTATTTTAATCACTTCATCACTATCTTCTTCTGCCTCTTCCTCAGGTTTTATATATAATATCCCTTTAAAATAAATGGGATACATAAAATATTCGAGGCATCTGTCACACATGACATTTACTTCTCCCTTAATGATGATGTCCAGAGTAATAAGCCGTTCTTCTTTTGTAAGCTCTACCCGGCTCTCCAGGGTGCCTTCCTGGATCTCAGACTTTTCAAAATTTGCAAAGAACCTGTCCTCAATTTCAAAAGTGAAATTGTGTGTCCCTATATCCAGGTCTCTGAAATTAATCCTGTATTTCTTTAAATAGCCCACTTTTCACCTCCAAAATATTCGTGCAAAAGTATAAATTAATCTTTGAAATAAAAAGAATCTCCATTCAATATTTTGTTGATCCGCTAGATCTGAATTATTCCTTAATGTATTATTTTTGTTTTTATAAAAAACGGTTATTTTTAGAAAAAGAGACGGAAGAAATGGATCTGAGATATAATATTTGTTTCTTGGCTTTATTGTTTTATTATTCGGGTTATTCTCAAAGTAATATAACGTTAATGCACTACAATTTGTTGTATTATGGTAAAAATACAAGTTTCTGTGACGCCTCTAATAATCCTGTTACCGATAAGCAAGAGTATCTGAAAGAGATACTCAGCTATGTTCGTCCCGATATTTTTACGGTAAATGAACTTGATGGTAATGG
>JBNJFN010000103.1:0-9943 GCA_051746885.1 Bacteroidota bacterium
TGTAAAGGGACGTTATGGATATGATTATGTCCAAAGTGAAGATCGGTTAACTACACCGTTGATCAAAAAAAATGGTGAATTTGTGGAATCTTCCTGGGACGAGGCCCTCGATTTGATAGCCAGCAAATTCAGTGAAATAAAGGAAAAATATGGCAGCGAAGCTTTGGGTGGGTATGGATCAGCCAAATGTACCAATGAAGACAATTATATTTTTCAGAAATTTATCCGTATCGTTTTCGGCAACAATAACCTTGACTATTGCACCCGGCTTTGTCATGCCTCCACTGTAACCGCCATGCTGAAATCTTTGGGTAGTGGCGCCGGTACCAATTCTATTGATGATTTTGCCAATACAGATTGTCTCTTCGTGATAGGGAACAATATGGTGGAGACTCATCCGGTAACAGCTACTTTTGCCAAAAATGGAAAATATAAAGGCAACAAGATCATTGTTTGTGATCCCAAGTGGACCACTATGGTTAAATATGCGGATATATGGCTTCAACCCCGTCTTGGTACCGACGTTGCCCTTCTTAATGGTATGATACACATTATTATTAATGAAAATCTTATTGATGAGGAGTTTATCAAAAAAAGAGTTGAAGGTGGCATGAAGGCCTATGGGAAGCTGAAGGAACTGGTTGATAAGTATACTCCTGAAGAGACAGAAAGGATTACCAGTGTTCCCAGGGAAAAATTTACCGAAGCAGCACGTATTTATGCCAAAAGTTCTACTTCAATGATAGCTACTGGAATGGGCCTGAGCCAACAGCAGGTTGGCACCCATATGGTTTTTTCCCTTATAAACATGATGTTGATTACCGGACAGATTGGAAAAGAACGAGCCGGTATCGATCCTCCAAGAGGACAGAATAATGTTCAGGGAGTTACAGATATTGGTGTTTCACCGATTAATTACCCGGGATACATACCTGTTGGCAATGAGGAAAACCGCAGAAAACTGGCCGGATTATGGGATGTGCCTTTTGAAAGCATGCCATCTGAACCGGGTCTCACCACGGTTCAACTTATGAATGCAGCTCATGAGGGACAGATAAAAGGAATGTATATTATGGGAGAAAATCCCATGATGACCGATCCGGATCTGAATCATACCGAAGAATCCCTTAAAAATCTTGATTTTCTTGTAGTACAAGATATATTTCATACGGAAACTACTCCTTATGCAGATGTTATTTTGCCCGCTTCTTCCTATGCAGAAAAGAACGGTACATTTGTCAATAGCGACCGCAGGGTGTTGAGGGTGCGTAAAGCCGTTGAAATGCCTGGTCAGGCTGAGGAGGACTGGAAGATCATCTTAAAAATTGCTGAAAGTATGGGATACAATATAGGGCAATACAATAACGCCAAAGAAATTTTTGAGGAAATAAGAGAAGCTACTCCCATAATGGCTGGTGTGACCTATTGGCGTATCATCCAGGATGGGCTTCAATGGCCTTGCCCTACTATAGACCATCCTGGAACCAAAACCTTGTTTTTGGAGAAATTCAGTACATCCCATGGATTGGGCATTCTTAATCCTGTAGAATATGAACAACAGTCAGAAACTCCATCCGGAGATTTTCCCTATGTTTTAAATACCGGGAGAATCCTTTATCAATATCATACCTCCACTATGTCGCGGAGGAATAAAGCCCTGAATGATTTTGCCAATGAAACGTTTGTTCTCATGAATCCCGCAGATGTTAAGAAAAATGGATTTCGGGATGGTGATCAGGTTAAACTGTCCAATAAAAGGGGTGAGCTGGAAACTATAATCAAAGAGAGTGAAAGCGTGGCGGAAGGTGAATTGTTTATGCCTTTCCACTTCAGGGAATCACTGGTTAATAAATTAACCCGGGGTGATCTGGATCCACACTCCAGGATACCTCCCTATAAATTTTCAGTCTGTAAAGTGGAGAAAGTCTGAAAAAAGACGGAAGAAAGCACGGGACTTTTTATGGCATTTAGCCATGTTGCGGTCTGGGATAACATAACAAAAAGCATTTAAGCTTGTTGGAGGATATTGGAATTCAATTAACAGTCTGAGAAAAATTTGAAAATGTTTTTGAAAGGCAATTTTATCAGAGTGATTCCAATATTTGCCCTTCTGTCAATTCTTCTTGCAGGATGTATCGGGGATGAGAGAAATAAGACAGAGGATGAGCTATCGGGAGATTTGATCATTTTCCATGCAGGTAGCTTGTCCTTGCCCTTTAAAGAGGTCGCAGATTCCTTTGAACAACTCCATCCCAAAGTGAACATAAAACGGGAAGTTTCCGGAAGCGTTGATTGCGCCCGTAAAATCAATGACCTCGGCCGGGATTGTGACATCATGGCTTCGGCCGATTATAAGGTTATAGACAAATTCCTGATCCCTGAGCACACAGAGTGGCTTATCAAATTTGCTGCCAATGAAATGGCTCTCGTATATCACCAGGAATCCAAATACTATGATAAGATCAATCGGTCTAACTGGCATAAAATTTTGCAGAAGGATGAGGTGCTTTATGGGCGGAGCGACCCGGATTCAGATCCGTGTGGTTACAGAACCGTGTTAAGCCTGCAGCTATCCGAAAAATATTACAATCAGCCGGGTTTGGCCAATCGCATTCTTTCAAAAGACAAACGCTATATACGTCCGAAAGAGACGGACCTACTGGCTTTGCTTGAATCGAACACGCTTGATTATATTTTTTTATACCGGTCCCTTGCTGAACAGCACGGGTTAAATTATTTGACCCTTCCGGATTCCATCAACCTTGGAAATCCGAAATTAGAAGAATGGTATAATACTGCATCAGTAGATATAGCCGGTCAAAGGCCCGAAGAAAAGCTGACCATTCATGGGGAACCAATGATCTACGGGGTAACCATGCTGAAGAATGCACCCAATCCTGATGTTGCCAGGGCATTTCTTCACTTTCTCCTTTCCCGTCATCAGGGATTGGAACTCGTAGAAAAGAACGGCCAGTCCTCATTGGTGCCTGCTTCTACAAACTACTACGAAGATTTACCTGAAAATTTTCGCAAATATGTTAAAAGGTAAATACTGGTAATTGTAAATTTAAAATATTATCTTCGAGTCCGGTAATTTTGTAAACCCATAAATCATTAATGCAATGAAACATTTAGTCATCATTTTATCAGCCGTAGTTCTGTTTCTGGGATCTGCATGCCAGCAACAGTCAGAGTGGGAACCTGTATTTAACGGAGAGGACCTCGAAAACTGGGAAACTTACCTGGGAACGCCCATAGATGGGCATGAAGATCTTGCTGAAGAAGCCACTCCTGAACAAGTATTTTCAGTGACTCAACTTGAGGGAGAAAATGTGATAAGAATCTCCGGAGAAGTAAATGGATCCCTTGCCACTAGTAAAGAATTTGAAAATTACCATCTTCACATGGAATTCAAATGGGGAGATAAGGTATACGGCAACCGGAACAGTGGTTTGCTCTACCATAGTTACGGGCCCTTTGGCGCTGCCATAGATACCTGGATGAATTCTCATGAAATGCAGCTTATGACAGGTAACGTAGGTGATTCCTACAGAATGGGGGATACGTATTGTGAAATTCCGGTCAGAGAAACCGAAGAAGAGAATTATAAGTTTGATCCTGAAGGAGAAAGAGAGGCATTCGGCGAAGATGGTGTGAGCAAAATTGCCGCCAAAAGCAGTGATTATGAAAACCCCATTGGTGAATGGAATGAGATCGACCTGTATTGCTATGGACGGCAGTCTGTTCACGTTGTTAATGGAGAAACCGTAATGGTCAATTACAATTCAGGAAGATACGAAAATGGGGAAGTAAACCCGCTGGCTTCCGGCCAGGTTCAAATCCAGTCAGAAGGTGGTGAATTGTTCGTCAGAAATGTAAAGGTAAGGGATATTGAAGAAATCCCCGGTGAAGTACTACCTTAATACGCATTTTGGACCTATTTGGGTTATTCATTGACATTGAGCCACGAACCAACAATAAAAAAGAGGCGATGCAAAGTGTTTTTGTAATCGCCTCTTTTTTAAAAAACAGATTTTATCCGAGATATTTTTTCAACAACTTATTTTTTGAGGAGTGTCGTAATCTTCTGATGCCTTTTTCTTTAATCTGCCGTACTCTTTCTCTGGTCAGATTCAGTTTTTGGCCAATCTCTTCCAGAGACATTTCCTGGACGCCCAATCCGAAGAAATACTTGATAACGGCTTTTTCCTTTTCAGGAAGTACACTCAGAGTTCTCTCAATTTCCCTGCTAAGGGATTCATTCATCAGTGTGCCGTCTGCTTCAGGTGCATCGGAGTTTTCCATTACGTCCAGAAGGCTGCCGTCCTCATCGTCATCGAAGGGGGCATCCATGGACAAAGGCTTACCCGAAAGCTGTAAGGTTTTTTCTACTTTTTCCTTTGGCAGATCCACCATCTCTGCAAGCTCTTCATACGTTGGAGTCCTGTCATTTTCTTGTTCCAACTTGGAATAAGCTTTATGTAATTTATTAATGGATCCTACTTTATTCAGAGGTAATCTGACTACTCTTGATTGTTCGGCTATTGCCTGAAGTATGGATTGTCTGATCCACCAAACGGCATATGAGATAAACTTGAACCCTTTGGTTTCATCAAATCTTTCAGCAGCTTTTATAAGGCCAAGATTTCCCTCATTGATTAAATCCGGTAAACTCAATCCCTGAAATTGATATTGTTTTGCTACAGAAATTACAAACCGCAAATTCGCCCTGGTCAGCTTTTCCAATGCAGTTTTGTCTCCCTTTTTAATCCGCTGTGCTAATTCTACTTCCTCATCTGGTGTTAAAAGTTCTTCTTTCCCAACCTCTTGCAAGTACTTCTCTAATGATGAACTATCCCTGTTGGTAATCGATTTGGTAATCTTTAATTGTCTCATCTTGGCTTTTAATTTTTATTAATTCCCAACTAATTAAATTCTTATGGTTAACGGAAAATAGTGGAATAAATTTTACAAAATAACAAAAATTTTTAGTAAATTTCCAATCTTTTTTAAGTACATCCCAACTTTCTAAAATTTATATAAATGGAATCCTGTTTTTAAAGAGAATTCATTATGGGGCGATTTTACGCCAGATGTATAAAAAAGTTTTGTTTTATATAACATACGGTTTCTTTTTTCTTAAAAGCATGAAAGATTATAACGAAGAACTGTTCTATTGGATTGCCCTGAGTTTAATACCCAAAGTAGGCCCTGTGCTGGCCAAAAGATTAATTGCCTATACAGGTAGCCCAAAAGCTTTGTTTGAAGAGGATAAGAGAAAGTTGTTAAAAATTCCTAATATTGGTGAAAATCTTGTTCACAATATTAAGGAGAAAGGTATTTTTGAGAAGGTAGAAAGGGAAATGACTTTTATAGAGCATTACCAGATCAATGTATTTTTTTATCTGGACAAGAATTATCCGAAAAGATTGAAAAATTGTGAAGATGCGCCTATAATTCTTTATTCTAAAGGGAATGTTAATTTTGAAGATTCCAGGATTTTGAGTGTAGTAGGCACTAGAAGAGCGACTGACCGGGGGATTGAGGCCTGTCAAAAACTCATTGCCGATTTGTCGAAAAATGATAAGGATCTTGTTATTGTTAGTGGTTTAGCTTATGGTGTTGATATATGCGCCCATAAAGCTGCCCTGGCTAATGGTTTGAAAACAGTTTCCGTTCTTGGACATGGTTTGGATATCATCTATCCTTCTGTTCATCGTTCTGTGGCAGAAAAAATCATAAAGCAGGGAGTCCTGCTTACCGAATTTTCAAGCCATACCAAATTTATCAGAAGCAATTTTGTAAGCCGCAACAGAATTATTGCTGGTTTGGCTGATGCCACTGTGGTTATTGAATCGGGTGAGCGTGGTGGAGCCCTGATTACCGCTGATCTGGCGAATTCCTATAATCGTGATGTCTTTGCTTTTCCCGGAAGAATAGATGACCCTCGTTCTAAAGGATGCAATCAACTGATTAAAACAAATAAAGCAGCCCTTATTGAAGGTGCAGAAGATCTGGAATATGTTATGGGTTGGGAGATAAATAAGTACAAGAAAAAGATTGTTCAACGTGAGATTTTTAAGGAACTCGGACCCGCTGAAAAAGATATAGTGACTTTGCTTAGAGAAAATGGTGAATTATCCATTAATGAGATCAGTTCACGATTAAATATGCCCATCAGCAAGGTATCTCCCATGCTTTTAGATATGGAATTTGAAGGTATTACCAGGTGTCTTCCGGGTAATCGCTATAAATTGCTGGCACTTTAAAGCTGAAAAATTTCAGATGTTAAAAATAGTTATTAGTGGATTATTATCTGCTTTAAATTTTTTTTATAATTGAGGCCATATTTTAAACTCGATACTTAAGCTAAGAATTTCATAATCAATTCAAAATTAAAATTAATTATAACATGGAACAAAGACTAGAAGAGTTCATGGGTAAAATTACTGCCAAAAACCCGGGTGAGGAAGAATTCCACCAGGCTGTGCAGGAGGTTGCAGAATCGTTAATGCCTTTCATTGAAGAGAATCCTAAGTATAAACATGCCAAAATTCTGGAAAGAATTGCCGAACCTGAACGTGCTGTGATTTTTCGTGTACCCTGGCTGGATGATAAAGGTGAAATCCAGGTTAATAAAGGATACCGTATAGAAATGAACAGTGCTATCGGTCCCTATAAGGGAGGATTAAGGTTTCACCCTACTGTAAATTTAAGCATTCTGAAGTTTCTTGGCTTTGAGCAGGTATTTAAGAATAGTTTAACAACTTTACCTATGGGAGGAGGTAAAGGAGGTTCTGATTTTAACCCGAAAGGTAAATCAGATAATGAAGTGATGAGGTTTTGTCAAAGCTTTATGACCGAGCTTTATCGACATATTGGCCCGAATACGGATGTTCCGGCCGGAGATATCGGGGTAGGCGGCAGAGAGATCGGCTATCTCTTCGGCCAGTATAAGCGTTTAAAGAATGAATTTACCGGTGTTTTAACCGGAAAAGGAATTCCATTCGGAGGAAGCTTAATTCGACCGGAGGCTACAGGCTATGGAGCTACCTATTTTGCTCAGGATATGTTAAAGACTCGTGGCGAGGAGATAAAGAATAAACAAGTGGCCATATCCGGGTCAGGTAATGTGGCACAATATGCTACTGAAAAGGTTAATGAGTTAGGAGGAAAAGTAATCACACTTTCCGATTCAGGTGGTCTCATATATGACCCTGATGGAATTGATGATGAAAAACTGCATTATGTTATGGAGCTCAAAAACATCAAACGTGGCAGAATCCAGGAATATGCCGAAAAATACGGAGTTGAATATTATGAGGGAAGAAACCCGTGGGAGGTTAGTTGTGATATAGCACTTCCCTGTGCCACTCAGAATGAGATCAATGAGAAAGAAGCCAAAAAACTGGTTGATAATGGTTGTATATGCGTTTCAGAAGGCGCCAATATGCCTTGTACTCCCGAGGCTATCCAGGTATTTCTGGATAAACAGATACTTTTTGGTCCTGGAAAAGCTGCTAATGCAGGTGGAGTTGCAGTATCCGGTCTGGAAATGACCCAGAATTCCATGAGACTTCCCTGGTCACGTGATGACGTGGATAAAAGATTGCAAGAGATTATGACCAACATTCATGACACATGTCAGAAATATGGTCAAGAAGGGGATTACATTAATTATGTCAAAGGTGCCAATATTGGTGGTTTTGTTAAGGTTGCCGAAGCCATGCTGGCCCAGGGAGCCGTTTGATAAATATTATCAGATCGTTAAAAAAGAGGGGTTCTTTGCCCCTCTTTTTTATTTGAATAATTTTTTTCAAGTTTGCAGTGCATAAACTATTGGGTGATATAATGGATTTAATTGATACACACGCTCATATATATCTTAACGAATTTGACGGTGCGGTTCAGGATGTAGTGCAGCATTCTAAAGAGGCAGGAGTTGGGCGGGTATATCTTCCCAATATTGATTCCGGTACCATCGAAGATATGATTCAATTGGAGACGCTTTATCCCGGGTTCTTTTATCCCATGATGGGATTGCATCCTACCTCAGTCAACGGGGACTATGAGCATGAACTTGAAATAATAGAAAAGTGGCTTGATGAGCGTTCCTTTGCTGCTATTGGTGAAACAGGGATTGATCTTTACTGGGACAGGACCTACCAAAAAGAGCAGGAAAAGGCTTTTGAAATACAGTTGAAATGGGCAAAAGATAAAGGTATGCCTATTGTCATCCATTCGAGGGATTCTTTTCGGGAAATTTTTGATGTAGTGGACAGGCTCAATGATGAGCAACTTTATGGTATTTTTCACAGTTTCGCTGGAACAGTTGAAGATGCTGAGCATATCATTGATTTGGGGTTTAAGATCGGGATCAATGGAATTGTGACCTTTAAAAATTCTTCATTGGATGAAGTGGTTTCGCAGATTGATATGGAGCATCTGTTACTGGAAACCGACTCACCTTTTCTTGCACCTGTTCCACGCAGAGGAAAAAGAAATGAAAGTGCATATATAAAATATATTGCGGAAAAGATAGCAGAAGTAAAAAATATAAGTGTGGAAGATGTGGCAGAGATCACAACACGAAATGCTTTAAAGGTATTCAGAAGTTGATGGAGAGACAGGGGGACATTTCGATTCTTATTATTTATACGGGTGGAACTATCGGGATGATAAGGGATCCAGAAACGCAAAGGTTATTTCCTTTCGATTTTTCTCATATTGAGAAACAGGTGCCTGATATAAAAAGTTTTGGATATGATATAGACAGTATTACATTCTCTCCGGTCATTGATTCATCGGATATTACACCTGAATTTTGGATAAGGCTGGTAGATATTATTGCAGAGCATTATGAAAATTATGATGGATTCGTGGTTTTACACGGCACCGATACTATGGCATATACTGCATCTGCATTGAGTTTTATGCTAGAGAACCTTCAGAAACCTGTTATTCTTACTGGTTCTCAATTACCAATCGGTACACTCCGGACCGATGGTAAGGAAAATCTCATTACAGCAGTTGAAATAGCTGCAGCACAAAGGAATGGCCGGATGTTGGTTCCAGAGGTTGCACTGTATTTTGAAAACCGATTATTCAGAGGCAATCGTACCACCAAAATCAGCTCGGAACATTTCAATGCCTTTTCTTCACCGAATTATCCAAATCTTGCTGAGATTGGAATCAATATAAAATACAATTATGAGGCTATTCGTTATTCTAAAAGTTTTTTAAAGCTGAAGTTGCATAGAAACCTGGAAACCAATATAGCAATTTTGAAAGTTCATCCAGGCATCAATGAAAATGTTGTAAGTGCTTTGGTACATAATACTGAAATCAAGGCCATCATTTTGGAAACCTATGGTTCAGGAAATGCGCTTACAAAAGATTGGTTCATCAGCCTGCTTCGCGAGGCAATCAAATCGGATAAAATTTTGCTGAATATTACGCAGTGCCTGGTGGGTACTGTTGATATGACTCATTATGAGACAGGACGGAAACTTATGGAGGTAGGGGTTTTGAATGGTTATGATTTGACCACGGAAGCGGGTTTAACCAAACTAATGTTTCTTTTAGGCTTGAATATTAATAGAGAGAAAATTAGATCACTTTTAAATAAGTCAATAAGGGGAGAAATTAATCCATAAATATTTTGTGAATTATATTTTTTTGTAATTTGCGACGCAAAATTAGAATGGATTACCCCGGAGAAATGGCCGAGTGGTCTAAGGCGCACGCCTGGAAAGCGTGTTGGCGCCACAAGCGCCACGGGGGTTCGAATCCCTCTTTCTCCGCTGATTTTGTAAATAAGATTTTTTTATTAATTTTAACATTCAATTCATTAATCAAAACAGAAGACAAACCATGAAAAGATTATTAGGAACTATCGCAGTAATCGGATTATTTATCTTGGGAACTTCAGCATTTGCAGTTG
>JBNJFN010000104.1:0-6494 GCA_051746885.1 Bacteroidota bacterium
TCACTGAGCCTTATCGGGGTTTGCCCATAAATAAACAATAATCAAATGAAATAGAAACCTCTTTGGATGGAAAAAATTGGGAATGCACCTCTAAAAAGAAAATATACCCTGAACCAATGTATAGGAATCTGAGTTATCTCAAAGACCCAGCGAGGATTCTCCTGCAAGGCGCGACAGGAACGGTTGAACCAAATCCAGGGATAAGCTATGCACTTAACATCGGTTTTCTTTGGAAGCGGAAATGAACAGCCGGGTGACCCGTGACAGAGGTGCTTGACTCCGGCAGTTGCCAGAGAAACTGGTCCCGAAATTTTTATCGGGATACGGTTTTTAGGGGGCATAAGCTACCCGGTGGTTGCAATTTTAAGAAAAAGAGAAGGGTCTGCCAGTGTAATTTTGCTTGAGATTTCCGTTTTTTTGTATCTTGCGAATTAAATTATTGATGTATGAAAACTGAAGAAATATTACGAGAAATTAAACGATTACCGGTTAAGAAACGAATCTATGTGATAGAAAAAGCCATTCATTCGATTCGAGAACAAGAGGAAAAGGATCAAATGTCCAAAGCGGTTGATTCCTTATATTCCGATTATAAAAATGACATTAAAATTGGTCTTTCAAAAGTATTATCGATTGAAAATTAATAAAAATCACAACCCACCATTTAAGTACCGTTTTTGGCGATAGCCAAGTTTCGTCAGGGGCCGAACAAGTTGTACTTTACGTCACCGTTATGGGCAAGCTTCAAATACGCAAGTAGATAAAACAAAATATAACATAGATTGAATGAGTTTGAATAACAAAGACTTAACAAATAATACAAGTGAGGCTCTGCATACAGCCCGCCGTTGCAGGCACTATGCAATGTGTAAAATAGATTTTCTGGGAACAGGCGTATGCCCGTCGGGCGAAAAGAACCATTTCGTTTCGTTCTACCCTCAGGGAATGATGGATATAACCGCTGCTGTATTGGAAAACAGGATTCCTGTTACAACCGGACTTGTGGAAGTGGCCAATGAATGCATCCTCTGTGGCATCTGCGATACCCAGTGCCATTTTATAACTGAACTCAGGCCCTTCGGCGTATTTCGAACATTGAAGAGTTATCTTGACGATTATCTTCAGTCGAATGATCCTGTAGAGGTTCCTTCCGATGAATTTCTGAATAAGCTCCGGTCCATAACCGGTGATCAATATGCCACCAACGACCCAGCCCATTTGATTGCCTACGCAAACGATCCAGCCCCGATCTCATTCGAGACGATGCCCGAATATGCAGTCGTTCCGGGTGATACGCAGCAAGTAAGCGAAATTGTAAAGCTTTGCAGGAGAGAAGGGGTGGATTACACAGTAAGAGGCAATGGTTCTTCTGTAATGGGGTTCGTATTAGGTTCGGGGCTTATAATTGACACCACGAGAATGAACAGGATGGAATTTGATACCAGCAACCGTGCAGTTACTATTGGTGCGGGTATAAGTGCGTTTGAGCTTCAAGAGGAAGCTGCCGCGCTTGGCTACCGGGTAAATTCCGCTGAACCTTCTGCATTATACTGTGCCAACATTATGTGCTCCGGAATTTTTTCGTTATTCTCGAGTTCCTACGGAACGGCGGCGGACAACCTTATCGACGCGGAATTCGTTTCAGAGGAGGGGAAGGTTTTTGCCCTTTCACAAAGGGACGCTCCCAACCTGTACGGATTCAGTAAAAATGAACTTCCTATTCAGGAAATATGTACTCAGGCAGTGGTTAAGCTCCATCCGGTTATAGAGGATGAATCGGCGATAGCGGTACCGTTTTCAGATATGCAATCTGCTGTCGGCTACGCGGAAAAACTGAACAAACGGAATATCGGGCTTGGTATCGGGGTGCTCGGGGGAGAATACCTTAGTACGTTTATATCCCCAACCTCTGAACTTGCCGAAACCCTCCGGAATGTTTTTCATAAGGAGCTGGGTATAGAATATCTTGTGGTAGTTCTCGGAAACAAACATCACCTAACAGCGGCCAGAGATATGGCTCCGGTAGTTCTTGAGCAGGAAGTAATGAGGGCACTGATACTGGGTATACCCGCGCTGGGCGAGGAAGGGCTTATTCAGATTTTACGGGGGATGGAAGGGGAAGCAAAACCCTATGAAATATTAGCAAAGCCCGAAATGTTACCCATTATCGAAACAGCCCTTGATCCATCTCCCGAACAGCTATCCGGGGGCGTAGATTCCGATTTGAAGTCCTTTTACGAGAAGCTGTACAGCCGCCCCGAGCTTACCGATATGCTTTGGCTGAATACCTTCAGAATAGTGAGCTCCCGGATGGGAAGAGACGGGCATATTGTGGCTTTTATATTATACGTGCCTCTTGATAACATTCCGCAGGTGGAGGAGATACATAAGGAATTTAAAGAAGTGGCACATAGTAACGGGGTACGAGGTGAATTCGGCTTTCTTACGCCTATAGACCAGGGAGCAATGGGAGTTTTCGAGTGGGACATGTATCTAGATCATACGGACCCCGAAGAGGCCGGGAAGATGCGGGAGGCCATGGAAAAGACAGGAGCCATGCTGGATGGGTTTTCGCAGCAGGACCCCCGGGTGCTATGGATTCGGGATGTTTTTAACAAAGGTTTCGCCAGGAAGGAAGCCTATTTGTATCACGGAGCAAATTTCAGTTAATTATGAGTAATTCACCGATTCTTATTACAGGCGCAACCGGTTTTATCGGGGGGTTTTTAGCCGGGGAGCTGATAAAAAGGGGCCGAAGAACGGTCCTCACAGTGCGGTCGAAGGGAAATGATACTGCCCGGCAGCGGGTAGGAAACCTTTTGAGATTTCTTAATATAGAAGCAAAGCATGAGCCGGTAGTTATTCCTGCAGAGATTGATAAGCCCGGCCTGGGCCTCTCGGAAGAGCAACAGCGGATACTCCGGGATGTGCCGGAGGTACTCCACTGTGCCGCAGATACCTCCTTTGCAGAGAGAAAGAAACAGCAGGTTGAAGCAACGAATTTACAAGGGCTGCGGAATGTATTTGATGCTGTCCCGAACTGTGAAAGATTTTTCCACATGAGCTCAGCCTATTCTGCAGGAACGCAGGAAAGTCTTATTAGGGAGGAAATACAGTATCCCCCGGGTTTCCATAACCCCTACGAAAAGTCAAAAAATAAAGCTGAAAAGCTTATAACAAACCTGTGCAGAGAAAAGAGCACCAATCTTACCATTTTCCGGCCCTCCATTACCTATGGAGATGCAGCCACCGGGAAAAGCCTTCGGTTTAATGCATTGTATTTTCCGGTACGGACGCTGCTTTTTTTCAGGGATTCACTGAAAAAAGATATTTTAGAAAGATCCGGCAAACAGGCTGCCGGCCTCGGTGCCTCGATAAACGAAAACGGGAGTATACACCTTCCTCTTACATTTCCCGGAAACGGCCGGCTGAACCTTGTGCCGATAAACTTTTTGGTGAAGGCCGTTACCGCAATAATGGACAGCGGAGAAACCGGGATTTTTCATATTGTTAACCCGAAATCCGACACCGTCGGGCAGCTTGTACAGAATATCGAGAGGCATTATTCCATTTCAGGCCTGGAGGTAGCCGGCGAAACGGTGCAGGACGGTCCATTGCAGACCCTTATTAACAGTTATATGGATGTGTACTATCCCTACTTCTGCGACAAAAGAAGTTTTAGCGATTACCGGACAAGAAAGATGCTGGAGCCTTTAGGGATTGAATGCCCTGAGTTAACATCGGCTGTATTTAAAAGATGCATGGACTTTGCCGTAGAAGCAGGCTGGGGGTCGAAGATTAAGGTGTAGGTGATATATTTAATGTGCTACACATAATTATACTTTCTTATCTGTTGGGGGTTATGATTAAGTATAAACCTACTGGAGCTTTGTTAGATTTTCAACGGTGATGAAAGTATTCGAAGCATTGAAGGCTAAAGTTAGAATGACAATTGAATTTGATAAAAACTCACACATAGAGATCTCTGGCTAATAATGCAACTACCTACAACATGAAGTAATAAACAATTGGGATTAAGTTTGTTACACAAAAGTTCTTCCCCGATCCAAATTTTTTAACGGCGGACAGAAATGGGATTCTATACCATGAGAGCAAAGCTTCCTATCAACTGATAGAAGATTACAAAACATGGTTTGCAAATAGATAAAAAGGGAGAAATACAATGGAAAAAGGAAAATATGAGCCATATTGCCATTTTTGTGGTTCTAAAATCGGACAAATAAGTGAACGAACTGAGGAAAAGGTAAATTCGATATTTGATTGTGAAGGATGTAATCTTAATTATTGTGATCAATGTAGTTATGAAAAGGTAGAAAATGGTGTAAAGGTTCAAAAGTGTATTCGTTGTGGTAATATAATTGAAAAATTACCAGCTTCCAGTTATTTGGTACCGTATCTGTAAACAGAAAGTTGAATGGTCATGCATTGTTATTCAGTTTACTATTTAGACTGAATTTAAAAAACAAGCCTAATTGTGTAGGATGCCCTGAAATGCTTTATCCATAGCGATTTCAGAAGTTTAGGCATAACCTCAACATTTTTTACTACAAACTTGTCTTATGTTAACATAAATCAGACCCTGGGGTCTGAGAAAGAATTACATTTATGAAGAACAATACACATATCCGGTTTATTTGCCTGGTCTTGCTAACCCTTCCGTTATTACTGACTCATTGTACATATGACAATGAAGTAGAGAAATATATGGATTCCCAAATGTCTTGCGACACAAGCAATGTTACTTACAGCGGTGAGGTACAACCCATATTGGAGAATAACTGCTATGCATGCCATAAAGAAGAAAATGCAGCCAGTGTGGGTACAAATATCATTCTGGACAATTATGATGATGTTAAAAATAATGCAAACAGAATGTTGAAGGCAGTGCAACATGAACCTGGGTATTCACCAATGCCAAAAGGCCAGCCCCAACTTGATGAATGCACCATTGCCAAAATAAGGATCTGGGTTGAAGAAGATGCTCCAAACAATTAATCTATGAATACGGTATTACAACGAATTATGAAGCAAATTTTACCATTTATAGCAACATCGTTAATCCTGCTGCTTACCGGTTTCACTGTGAAAGCACAGGAAGACATCATGAGCCGGCTGGACACCATGGTTGATAATGAAACCAATTATGTAGAGGCTACCTTCAAATCTTCCAGGATAGTCAACGGACATTCCATTGAACAAACAGGGAATGACCAGCTTCATTTCAGGATTTCCCATCGTTTTGGTCAGGTTAACCGGGGCTGGCGGGATTTCTGGGGTCTGGACAATGCCATCATGTATTTATCTCTTGAATATGGCATTTCGGACAGACTTATGGTTGGTTTGGGACGGACCTCTGAGTTAAAAACCTATCACGGTTTCTCTAAATATGCCATTACCAGGCAATCTGCAGGGGCAAGGAATATGCCTGTCTCAATTTCGCTCCATTCAAGCATCTCTGTTAATTCCATTGAATGGAATAATCCACAGAAAGAGAGCGATTTTGTAGGCAGAATGTCCTACAGCCAACAATTGCCCGTTGCCAGAAAATTTAATGAAAATCTCTCCCTTCAGATCACACCGACCTTTATTCACAGAAATCTGGTGGAAAATCCCCAGGTTCCCAACGACATTTATTCGCTCGGTATGGGTGGGAGCCTCAGACTAACCAAATGGGTGCGGTTTAATGCAGAATACTTTTATTTGCTGACCGCTTTCAATAGTGAAAAAGAGCTTGACAATGTGAACAATTTGTCTCTTGGATTTGATATCCATACAGGTGGCCATGTTTTTCAGCTACATTTTTCAAACTCAAGATCCATGATAGAGCCCTATTTCATTGGAGAAACCACGAATAAATGGCTGGACGGAGGAATTTATTTTGGCTTTAATATATTAAGGGTATTTGCTTTATAAGAATAACCACTAAAACTTGTAAGGATTATGAAAAAGCTTGTGTTTATACTTACCGGCATGTTATTTATTGCCGCCAATATATACGGCCAGGAAGAATACATGACCCGGTCAGGATATATCTGGTTTTATTCCGAAACCCCGGTTGAAGACATAAAGGCTCACAACCGGCAGGTTGCTTGTATATTAAATACAGAGACCGGCGAAGTGGGAGTAACCTTGTTAATGAGATCGTTCGAATTCAAAAAAGACCTGATGCAACGGGATTTTAACCAGCAATATGTGGAGTCGGAGAAATATCCGAAATCCACTTTCGAGGGAAAAATCACCGATCTGTCAAAGGTGGATTTCTCGGAAGCCGGAAAGTTTGATGTGCCTGTCAGCGGTAAGCTGACCATTCACGGAGTAACCAACAAAATCAGCACCGAAGTCACCCTCACTGTGGAAGAGAATGATGTAATCAAGGCAAAAAATATGTTCATTGTCGAACCTGCAGATTATGATATTGAAATTCCGAAAGTGATGAGAAACAACATTGCCAAAGAAATTGAGGTGCATGTTGA
>JBNJFN010000104.1:6594-9906 GCA_051746885.1 Bacteroidota bacterium
CATGAAAACAAAAGCGTTAATTATTGTAATGACCCTGCTTGCAGGCGTATTTTTTTATCAATGCGAAAGCGATGATGATGTCGAAGACAAGAAAGTAGAATTAACCCAGGACAAATTGGACCAGGCAACATCCCATCTGGGAGATTTTACAGGTCAAACTTTTGATGCTGCAATTCCTCATGGAGGACCTGATGGAATCAGTATAGACTCTACCATCCGGGCAGTATATGGCAATGTGGATCAATTAGGCTCTTCCATTGAAAAAGGGACCTTAATTACCAAAAGAACCTATAAAAAGAATCCGGATGATTCAAAGGGACAATTATTTGTAACCTTTGCCATGTTCAAAAGGGAATCGGGATACGATTCCGAAAATGCCGACTGGGAATATGTTCAAATGCCGGCAGATGAAAACATTGACTATGACGAGCATCCCAATGGCTTGTTGTCAGCAGAAAATGCAGCAAGGGGCAAGCTGGACGGATGCATTTCATGCCATGGCGCAGCCGCTGGTGATGATTACGTATTTATCAATGATTAAAAGGAAATAGCCAGCAGAGTAGAGCTACGGGGCTCAATTTGCCCCGTAGCCTCCTTTATCAAACTGTCTGTTCGATGCTCCCTTATTTCCTTTCCGGGAGCATTCATATATCTGTACAACCTCAACACTTTAGGGCATCAACCTTATGGTATCCATCAGACCAAAATCCGGCGAGGGCCGGTTGAGTTCCCTGCAGCTCCCTTTGTAAACCCGGGGCAACTGTTTTTCGTTTTCTCATACCAAAAAGCATCCGGGTTATATTGAACGGACGGATGAAGAACCAATACACTGCAACAGCCGAACCAAAGCTCAGGATCGTAATAAGCAGTACCTTCGCCAACACAGGTATTTCCCAGCCGGTGATGTAATAACCGCAAATGATGATTGCAGGCTGATGTAATAAATAAAAGGGATATATGGCCTCATTGGCCAGCTTACGGAAGGCATGATCCCGGTTCAGATAGCGGACGGCATAGGCTATTGCTGTGATACCGCATGACCAGGCAACGGCCGCGGAGACTAATTCCTTTATCCAGAACGACACATCCATAGAATAACGAAGGAAGAATAGAAGCCCGATGAATACAAAAGCTTCGGCCAGGTATAAACGGCGCTGCTTTTTCAGCCTGTCTATAATTCCGTAATTAACAAAGAAAACAAAGCCGGACAGAAAAAAGATGAGATTAAACGCAATAAAAGCCCAGTCATTGACCAGATCATGCGTTTCCACCGGAAATAGTGGTTTTAACATAAGCTGTGAAAAAACAAGGGGGATCAAAATGATGTTCATACCCAAGGGTTTGGTAACCAACTTCTCCAGTTTACCTGTCAGGTTTTGAAATCCTCTGCCCTTGTACATACCCAAAAACGGGGTAATAAGCAAGGAAATCATAAAAAGGTACACAATAAACCACAGATGGTGCCAGCTAAAATTGCCTTCAGGGTAGATCCCTTTGAACATCTCCGGATAAAAATGAAGAAGAGAACCATACTGATCGATCCGTTCATAGTACACCTGTACCGGTACAAGCAGGAAAATACCGGCAATAAGGGGAATGAACAGCCGTTTGAAACGCTCCTTCAGATACTGAAGGCTGGTGCGCTTGCCCAGCGCATAAAAGGTACCAGCACCGGATATCAAAAAAAGGAGTGGCATACGCCATAAATGCAGAAAGGACATCACGGGCTCCAGTTGAGAATACTGCCGCCCGTTTTTGATGTGCCAGTCGTAATTGTTGAAAATCATTCCGATGTGGAAAAGAAACACGGTAACGATCAGCAGGATACGCAGCCAGTCAATGTAATATTGACGTTCGGATTTTTGTTTTGTTTGTGTGTTCATGGTCGTAAATTTTGAATTTTGTTCAAAAGTACGACCTCCTTCCTGCATATCACGTATAGGCCTATCGGGGTGATGTTCGGCCTTACCGGGCCGAACGATTTGCCTGCGTTATATCCTGGGAAGTCCTGAATTGAGAGGGGGTTTGTCCGGTGATCTTTTTGAAGGCAGTGTTGAAAGATGATTTGGAATTGTAGCCTACCTCTTCAGCAATCTCTTCGATGGTCAGGCTGTTTCCCTGTTGACTAACCAACAGCCGTTTGGCCTCCTCTACCCGGTATCGTGCGATGAGCTCAAAGAAACTTTTATTCAGTTTTTCATTGATCACCTGGGAAACATGGTGGGTGCTTTCATTGATTCTGCCGGCAAGACTGGAAAGGGAAGCCAGGTTCCCAGCAAAAAACCGGTTCTCCTGCATCTCTTTTTCGATCATGGTCAGAATCTCTTTTTTTCTTTTCTCCGACAGGGAAGATTTGCTGTATTTTACCATGGGAACATCCAGAAAGGAATGATTGTGTTCAAAATAAGAAGAAACCCTCATCACCCGGTAGGTTGTTATAAAGAAAAACAGACTTATGTAAGTAGCCACAAAATAATCTCCCAGATCCCTGCTAAAAGCTAGTTTCGTTCCGATAAAAATGCCGATCAGCACAGCAAAATGAATGGCAAAGGTTCTCAACTCCATAAGCTTTTCACGTGAGACCGGCACTGAGCGATCCTTCTTTGTCCTTTTCCACCAAAGGATATTGAAGGTCATTGCCAAATAAACGACCAAAACAAGAACGGTAATCCCGTTGATGTAATTCCGGATGCCCAGAGGATCTTCGGGAAACGGGGAAGAAACAGGCAACATAGACCAGCCCGGCTGCTTGCTGTAAATATAGGAATTGTACTTAGCGGCTTCCGGCTGAAGAAAATAAAACCCCATATAAATCAGGTAAACGAAAAATAAAATGAAATGAAGCCAGTCTGTTTTGCCCGTTCCCTTCTGCCTCATGCTTCTTTTTACATACAGGTAGATCAGCGGACCAATCGTCAGATTCAGGGGCTCGGAAAAATTTGAAAGATGGAGTACGTTGACAATGGTGCCGGTATTGTTTAGCAATTCTTCAAAGATGGTAAGCGAAAGGCTCAGCAAAAGCAGTCCCTGATAAAGGTTAGCCGGCTTTCTGGCACCTGCATTCCGGAGGAAAAACCAGGCCAGCAAAAGGCCTTGAAAAATTCCCAGGAAAATGATCAAATCGAAAATACCAATATGAATGTCGGTTCTCATGGTATAAAAATAGAGAAAATTTATTTTCCTTCTCCTATAAGCTTTCGTTTGGGGAACAAAAAATTTGCACTGGGATCAAAAGCTAAGGCCATAGAAAAAAGGGCTATGAATCTTAACCCAGAGCTGACACCACGGGGTGAGAGATTAGCCTGGAATCCT
>JBNJFN010000105.1:0-9876 GCA_051746885.1 Bacteroidota bacterium
CATACCGATGATGATTCAGGACAAACCGTTATTAACGGAATGGGAGAGTTGCATCTTGAGGTAATTATGGATAGACTTAAGCGGGAATTCAAGGTGGATTGTAACCAGGGCGCACCTCAGGTTAATTACAAAGAAGCAATCACTCAGGAAGTTGATCATCACGAGGTATTCAAAAAACAAACCGGTGGACGTGGTAAATTTGCCGAAATATATGTTAAGATTGGACCAGCTGATGATGATATTAAAGGTCTTCAGTTTGAAAATAAGATCAAAGGCGGCAATGTACCAAAGGAATTTATACCTTCTGTTGAGAAAGGATTTAGAGATTCCATGCAGAACGGTGTGTTAGCAGGATATCCCATGGATAGTATGAAGGTGGTCCTTTATGATGGTTCCTACCATGAAGTGGACTCCGATCAGCTATCATTTGAAACCGTTGCAAAAATGGCATTTAAGAATGCCTTGATAAAAGCTAAACCGGTATTGCTTGAGCCGATTATGAAGGCTGAAGTAGTTACCCCTGAAGAATATATGGGTGATGTGATTGATGATTTCAACAAACGAAGAGGCAATGTTGAAGGGATGGAGAATAAAGGCAGTGCCAAGGTTATCAGGGCTACTGTGCCTCTTTCCGAAAAGTTCGGTTACGTTACTGTATTGAGAACCATCACATCAGGAAGGGCAACTTCAACCATGGAATTTTCACATTATGCAGAAGTGCCTAAGTATATAGCCAGAGAAATTATTGAAAAAGCAAAGGGTAAAATAGAATTAGTATAAATTTTATTTATAATGAGCCAGAAAATAAGAATAAAATTAAAATCTTACGATCACAATTTGGTGGATAAAAGCGCAGAAAAAATTGTGAAAACAGTGAAATCCACTGGTGCTGTTGTGAGTGGACCAATTCCACTTCCAACGAAGAAAAGGATTTTTACTGTTAATCGTTCGCCATTTGTGAATAAAACAGCTAGAGAACAGTTTCAGCTCTGCTCATTTAAAAGATTGATGGATATTTACAGTACCACGCCTAAAACCATCGATTCGCTGATGAAGCTGGAATTGCCTAGCGGCGTTGAGGTTGAAATTAAAGTTTAAATTAAAAAGTCACAAGGAATGGCTGGATTAATTGGAAAGAAAGTTGGAATGACTTCAGTTTTTGGTGCCGAGGGAGAAAATATTCCATGCACCGTAATTGAGGCGGGACCATGTGTAGTCACTCAGGTAAAAACTGAGGAAAAAGATGGCTATTCCGCCTTGCAACTCGCTTTTGAAGATAAAAAAGAAAAACGAACACCAAAGCCTTTACTTGGCCACTTTAAGAAGGCAAAGACAGCTCCCAAGCGACAGGTTGCTGAATTTACCGGGTTTGAAGAAAAGTATACTCTGGGAGATTCAGTGACGGTTGATCTTTTTCAGAACGATATTTGGCTGGATATTTCAGGCATATCAAAAGGAAAAGGTTTCCAGGGGGTAGTTAAACGACATGGTTTTAGTGGGGTTGGTGGGCAGACCCATGGACAAGCTGATCAGGAGCGCGCACCAGGTTCGGTCGGAGGCTCTTCCGATCCCTCCAGGGTATTTAAAGGGATGAGAATGGCCGGACGAACCGGAGGGAAAAAGGTTAAGATAACCAACCTCAGAGTGGTAAAAATCATGCCAGACAAGAATTTGTTGTTAGTCAAAGGATCTGTACCAGGAAACAAAGGTTCATATTTAATTATTGAGAAATAATGGAGTTACCAGTTTTAAATAAAGCAGGCGAAGATACCGGAAAGAAAATTCAATTAAATGATCAGATATTTGGTATTGAACCCAATGATCATGCCATCTACCTTGATGTAAAGCAGTATATGGCAAATAACCGTCAGGGCACGCATAATAGTAAGGAAAGAAATGAAATAACCGGTAGCAGAAAAAAAGTAAAGCGGCAAAAAGGAACAGGTACAGCCCGGGCAGGAGATAATAAGAATCCTATATTCCGGGGAGGTGGAAGGGTTTTTGGACCCAAACCCAGAGATTACAGTTTTAAGCTCAATAAAAAAGTGAAGAAGCTTGCACGGCGCTCTGCCCTTTCTTACAAGGTGAAGGATAATGCTGTTACCATTGTAGAGCACTTCGATCTGGAACAGCCCAAAACCAGAGATTTTTCCGAAATAAGGAAGAGTCTGGGAGTAAGTGATAAAAAATCGCTTTTCATTCTGGAAAACCCAAGTAAAAATATATATTTGTCCTCCCGAAATATACCGGATGTTAAGGTATTACCTGTAAATGAGTTGAATACGTATGAGATCATGAATGCTCATGCAATTGTTTTCTTTGAAGGTTCTCTTGATACATTGGAAAAACATTTAAGTGCATAAAATATGGCCAGGATAAATGACATATTGATTAAGCCCATCATTACTGAAAAAATGACAGAGCAGGGTGATGATTACAATAAATATGGGTTTATTGTAGATAAGAAGGCAAATAAAATCCAGATTAGAAATGCCGTGGAAGAGATGTATGGCGTTACCGTGGATTCAGTGAATACTATGAGATACCGTGGGAAACAGCGAAGCCGCTATACACGGGCCGGCATTATAAGGGGAAAAGAAAATAGTTTCAAAAAGGCCATTGTTACTTTGGTTGAAGGTGATACGATCGATTTTTATAGCAACATTTAGGAAAATTTGAGTTATGGCAGTAAGAAAATTAAAACCAGTAACACCTGGGCAAAGGCATAGACTAATAAGCGCTTTCGATATCATTACAGAAAGCACTCCTGAGAAATCATTGTTAAGACCTAAAAATAAGTCTGGTGGCCGGAACAGTAAAGGGCGCATGACATTGCGCTATCGAGGTGGCGGTCATAAACAGAGGTATCGTCTTATCGATTTTCGGCGTGATAAGGAAGACATTCAGGCACGTGTGAAGAGCATTGAGTATGATCCCAATCGCACAGCCCGGATAGCACTTGTATTATATGAAGATGGGGAAAAGAGATACATATTGGCACCTAAAGGACTGAGGGTTGGACAACTCATTAATTCAGGCAAATCAGCTATTCCTGAAGTAGGGAATAGTTTATATCTTTCGGATATACCATTGGGAACCATCATACACAATATAGAATTAAGGCCCGGGAATGGCGGGGTACTCGCCAGAAGTGCCGGAACTTATGCCCAGCTGACTTCCAGAGACGGAAAGTATGCCAACATTAAGCTACCTTCAGGAGAAGTCAGAATGATATTAACCTCTTGCAAGGCGACCATTGGTACGGTATCGAATTCTGATCACATTATCATTTCTTCAGGAAAAGCCGGTAGAAACAGATGGAAAGGCCGCAGACCGAGAGTGAGAGGGGTTGCAATGAATCCTATCGATCATCCCATGGGTGGTGGAGAAGGCCGCGCTTCCGGTGGTATACCACGGTCGAGAAGCGGAGTTCCTGCAAAAGGATATAAAACAAGGAAAACCAAGAAGAAGTCGAGCCAATATATTGTTGTAAGAAGAGGTAAGAAGAAAAAATAAACGAATAATCTGATATACTATGAGTCGTTCACTTAAAAAAGGACCTTTTGTAGAATATAAGCTGGAACAGCGCGTCGTAGATATGAACGAATCAGGAAAGAAGAAAGTGCTTAAAACCTGGTCAAGGCGATCTATGATTACCCCCGATTTCGTGGGGCATACAATTGCTGTTCATAATGGCAATAAATTCATTCCGGTATACATTACGGAGAATATGGTAGGTCATAAATTGGGTGAGTTCGCCCCGACCAGACAGTTTAAAGGACATCCTACCAAAAAAGGAAAATAATAAATCTGTAAAAAGCTAAAGAATGGGTTCACATAAACGTATCCGAGCGGAAAATAGAAAAGAGCAAAGAAAAAAACAATATTTTGCAGTTTTGAAAGGATGCCCTACCTCCCCCAGAAAGGTGCGTCTTTTGGCAGATGAGATTCGTGGGAAGGAGGTGAATCAGGCACTGGATTTTTTAAGATTCAGTTCAAGAGCCGCCTCTAATTATTTAGAAAAGCTTCTTTTGTCGGCCATATCAAACTGGCAAAATAAGAACGAAGGAGTTCGGATTGAAGAAAGTTATCTTATAGTAAGTGAGATACGTGTCGATAAAGCACAGACATTGAAGCGAATCCGACCCGAAGCAATGGGAAGGGCTCATTTGATCAGGAAAAGATCCAGCCACATTACTCTTTTTCTGGAAAACATGAATGAAGCAAAACAGGTGAAGCAGGTTGCTGAAGAAACGGATGCTGAGGATAACAAAGAAAATATTAACGAGATACAAAATAATCAGGAATAGATGGGACAAAAAGTAAATCCAATAAGTAACAGGCTTGGTATTATTAAAGGTTGGGAATCCAACTGGTACGGTGGAAAAGATTATAGCGACAAATTGTTTGAAGACGACAAGATCAGGAAATATTTACGCACCCGCCTGGCCAAGGCAAGTATTTCCAAGATTGTTATCGAACGGACACTGAAATTGGTCACCGTTACAGTTCATACTGCTCGTCCTGGTATTATTATCGGTAAAGGGGGTAAAGAAGTGGATAAGCTCAAAGAAGAGCTAAAAAAGCTGACCAAAAAAGAAGTACAGATTAATATTTTTGAGGTTAAACGGCCCGAACTGGATGCCAGATTGGTGGCTGACGGTATTGCCAGGCAGATTGAAGGTATGATCTCCTACAGAAGAGCCATTAAAATGGCTATTTCTTCCGGCATGCGACTTGGAGCAGAAGGTGTAAAAGTACAAATTTCAGGACGATTGGGAGGTGCGGAGATGGCTCGAACTGAAGTTTATAAGGAAGGCAGAACACCTCTGCATACTTTGAGGGCTGATATTGATTATGCATTAGCAGAAGCCCTGACCAAGGCAGGATTGATTGGAATCAAAGTGTGGATTTTTAAAGGCGAGATATTCGATAAGGTAGATCTCACCCCTGCTATTACAAGCAGCGGCAAGGGTTCCAAATCCAAGGGAAGAAGGAAAAGAAAATAATATAAAACGAATTTAACCCATGTTACAGCCAAAAAAGACGAAATATAGAAAGCGACAGAAAGGCCGTATGAAGGGCATAGCCCAAAAGGGTACACAACTGGCATTTGGTTCCTTTGGGGTAAAAGCACTTGAAGAAGAGTGGATAACTCAGAAACAACTAGAATCCGCCAGACAGGCGATGACTCGTTATATGAAGAGGGAAGGACAGATCTGGATACGGATTTTTCCTGATAAACCCATTACCAAAAAACCTGCTGAGGTCCGAATGGGTAAAGGAAAAGGGGATCCGGAAGGTTTTGTGGCCCCGGTGAAGCCAGGCAGAATGATTTTGGAAGCTGAAGGAGTATCCAAACGCGTGGCCCAGGAAGCATTACGTCTCGCAGCTCAAAAACTTCCCGTTAAAACCAAGTTTGTAGTGAGAAGAGATTATGTTGAATAAACAAACAAGTTAGAGTAAGATGAAACCCTCTGAAATACGCGAATTTACAGACAAGGAAATCGAAGAGCGAATCGATGGTGAACAAACCCGTCTGAGTCAGTTGAAACTCAATCATGCAGTTTCACCTTTGGATAATCCTGCAAAGATAAAGGAAGCTAAGAAAAATATAGCCAGAATGAAGACAGAGTTAAGTATGCGACTTAAGGAAGCATCAAAAAATAACGCAAATCAATAAGAAGCCATTACGATGGAAAAGAGAAGTTTAAGGAAAGAAAAAGTTGGCATCGTTTCCAGCAACAAAATGGATAAATCCATCAGCGTTGTAGTGAACCGTAGAGTCAAGCACCCCAAATATCATAAGTTCATTAACAGGCGATCCAAATTTATAGCTCACGACGAAAAGAATCAGTGTAATGAAGGAGATACGGTAAAGATTATGGAAACTCGTCCGCTGAGCAAAAGAAAACGTTGGAGATTGGTAGAAATTATTGAAAGAGTTAAATAAGATAAAATGGTACAACAAGAAAGTAAGCTTAGTGTTGCTGATAATAGTGGCGCTAAAATAGTTAAGGTTATCCGGGTACTTGGTGGTAGCGGCCGAAGATATGCCTCTGTTGGTGATAACGTGGTTGTTAGTATTCGAAGTGCTTTACCTTCCTCAGAAGTCAAAAAGGGGACGGTTAGTAAGGCTGTTATTGTCAGAACAAAAAAGGAGATGAGGAGGATTGACGGTTCTTATATCCGATTTGACAATAATGCATGTGTACTGATAAATAATCTGGGAGAAATGAGGGGCACCCGAATATTTGGACCTATTCCCCGGGAGTTGAGAAGTAAATATATGAGAATTGTGTCATTAGCACCTGAAGTTCTTTAAAATATTGAAGTCATGCAAAAAAGGAAGAAATTACATATAAAAAAAGGTGATACTGTTTACGTGAATACTGGTGAAGATAAAGGGCAACAAGGTAGAGTTCTGGAAGTGTATCCCGATACCCAAAGAGCATTGGTTGAGGGAGTAAATATGGTTTCAAAACATACGCGACCCAATAACGATAATCCCCAGGGCGGGATTATCAAAAAAGAGGCTCCCGTTCATATTTCAAATCTGATGCTTGTTGATCCTTCAACTGGTGAGCCTTCAAGAATTGGAAGAAAACTGGATGATGATAATAAACTTGTGCGTTACTCAAAAAAGTCAGGGGAGGAGATTAAATAATGGATTATCAGCCTACACTAATGAAACGATATAACGAAGAAATTGTACCTGCACTTATGAAAGAGTTCAATTATAAATCAGTTATGGAGGTTCCCAGACTCCAGAAAATTGTATTGAACCGGGGTGTAGGTGAGGCCGTGATGGATAAAAAATTGATAGAAACTGCACAGGAAGAGTTAACAGCCATCGCAGGCCAAAGAGCTGTTAAGACGTACTCGAAAAAAGCAATTTCTAACTTTAAACTTCGGGAAAATACCCCTATTGGTGTGAAAGTGACGCTCAGAAGAGACAGAATGTACGAATTCCTTGAGCGATTAATAAAAGTAGCTTTACCTCGTGTAAAAGACTTTAATGGAGTGAAGAGCAATTTTGACGGAAGGGGCAATTATTCCCTGGGATTAGAGGAACAGATCATTTTCCCTGAGATAAATCTGGATAAAGTTCAGAAAATAGTCGGTTTGGAGGCTGTATTCGTGACCACTGCTCCAACTGATGAAGAAGGATTTGCACTCATGAGAGAATTCGGACTACCTTTTAGAAACTTAAAAGAAGAGTAGATTATGTCAAAAGAATCAATGAAGGCAAGAGAAAAGAAAAGAATGAAAATGGCTGAGAAGTATGCCAGGAAAAGGGCACAACTGAAGGCTGAGGGAGATTATATAGGCTTAAGCCGTTTACCAAGAAACTCCAGCCGTGTTCGACAGCACAATCGATGTAAAATAACCGGCAGGCCAAGAGGATATATGCGTCAGTTTGGCGTAAGCCGCATTACTTTCAGAGAGATGGCTTCGAAAGGCCTTATTCCTGGTGTAAAAAAAGCAAGTTGGTAATCAATTAAAAGAAGGATACAGATCATGGTTACAGATACCATTTCAGATTATCTTACAAGAATAAGAAATGCCCAGATGGCTGGACATAAAGTTGTGGAGATACCAGCCTCAAACCTGAAGAAGGATATTACTAAGATATTGCATAATCAGGGATATATTCTGAGCTATAAATTTGAAGAAGGACAGGTTCAGGATGTTATCAAGATCGCATTGAAATATCATCCTAAGAGTAAGGAACCCGGAATTCGGGAGCTGCAAAGAGTCAGTCGTCCAGGGCTCAGACAGTATGTGGATATAAGAAACATTCCCAGAGTGCTTAACGGTTTGGGAATTGCTATACTCTCTACTTCAAAGGGAGTTATTACAGATAAGGAAGCCCGTAAATTAAATGTGGGCGGTGAAGTTTTATGTTATGTACATTAAAAAGGAGGAACTTCAATGTCACGAATAGGTGTTTTACCCATTAACATACCCGAAGGAGTCAACGTTTCAGTTGATGATAAGAATGAGGTTCATGTGAAAGGACCTAAAGGGGAGATTTCCCGAATTTTTGAGCCTTCCATTTCAATACAGGTAAAGGATGATCAGGTCGTTCTTTCAAGAGCCAGTGATTCAAAGAAGCATAAGTCATTGCATGGATTGTCGAGATCCCTGATTCAAGGTATGGTAGAAGGAGTATCCCAGGGATATACTATACAGCTCGAATTTAACGGCGTGGGCTATCGTGCTGAAGCGAATGGACAGATTCTGGAGATGAGCGTTGGATTTTCACACGACATCCATTTTGAAATACCCGAAGAAATTCAGGTTGAAGCCAAAACGCAAAGAAGAAGCAATCCTAAAGTAACCTTGTCCAGTCATGATAAGGAACTGGTGGGACAAGTTGCTGCAAAAATAAGAGCCATAAGACCCCCTGAACCCTATAAAGGCAGAGGTATCAAATATGTTGGGGAAAGTATCAGACGTAAAGCAGGTAAGGCAGGAAATGTTTAAAATTATTAAATTATAGAATCATGGCCTTTACAAAAAAAGACAGAAGGTTTAGAGTAAAGAAAAGGATCAGGAAAAAAATTAGTGGGACTGCTGATAAGCCCAGAATGTCAGTGTTCCGAAGTAATAAGCATATTTATGCCCAACTGATAGATGATGAGCAAGGGCAAACTTTATGTTCCTACTCTACCAGAAAAAAAGCAGTTTCTGATGAGAGTGAGGGGCTCGATAAATCTGCACAAGCAGAAGTGGTAGGAAAGTATTTGGCTCAGAAATCAATAGAAAAAGGCATTAATACTGTTGTTTTAGACCGCAATGGTTATCAATATCATGGACGTATAAGAAAATTAGCCGAAGGAGCAAGAAAGGAAGGACTTAAATTTTAAGAGCTATGCCAAAAGACGCAAATATTAAAAAAGTAAGGACCAGTGATTTAGAACTTAAAGATCGTTTGGTAAATATTAAAAGAGTTACCAAAGTAACCAAAGGTGGACGTCAGTTTGGATTTACCGCATTGGTAGTAGTTGGAAATGAAAATGGAATCGTCGGATACGGTTTGGGCAAAGCAAAAGAAGTGACTACAGCAATAGCAAAAGGTGTGGAAGCGGCCAAAAAGAACCTCGTTAAAGTTCCGATACTAAATGGCACCATTCCACATTCCATTGAATATAAGTATTCTGGAGCTCATATTTTTATGAAACCTGCAGCCCATGGTACAGGTGTTAAGGCAGGAGGTGCCATGAGAATTGTACTGGAAAGTGTTGGTATTACTGACTTACTGGCTAAATCCAAAGGATCCAGCAACCCCCATAATCAGGTGAAGGCTACGATTAATGCCTTGTTGGATATGAGAGATGCCTATACCATTGCAGAACAAAGAAACGTGCCACTTGAAAAGGTGTTTAACGGATAGATTTTAAAATACTTAGACCATGGCGAAATTGAAAGTTACGCAAATAAAAAGCAAAATTGGAAGTACGAAACGGCAGAAGAAAAACCTGGAAGCCCTGGGAATAAAACGAATTAATCATACCGTTGAGAAAGAGGATACTCCCCAAATTAGAGGAATGATTAAGAAGATTGAACATCTGGTACAAGTTGAAGAGTTAAAATAAAAGATAAACCAAGATATGGACTTAAGTAATATTAAACCAGCACCCAATTCAACAAAAACCAAAACACGAAAAGGTAGAGGTCAGAGTTCCGGCAAAGGAGGCAGTTCTACACGAGGAAAAGAAGGAATGAAGTCGAGAAGTGGTTACAGTAGAAAGTTGGGTTTTGAAGGTGGGCAAATGCCTCTTTACAGAAGAGTTCCCAAATTCGGTTTCCGGAATATCAATCGTAAAGAGTATAAAGTAGTTAATTTAGATACTTTGGAAAAGCTTGCAG
>JBNJFN010000106.1:0-9797 GCA_051746885.1 Bacteroidota bacterium
CCAACAGCGCGATAAACAAAATAAAACGTATATATTTCATAAACCATAATTTTTCTTTGATTCAAGTAACAAATATAAACCCAATTTTTGAATTGATTACTACCTAAAATCCGCAGGTCAATAGAATAAATTTGGCATGCGGCTTATTTTGGTAAAAAATCCTATTTTTGGTTTCAATTTACGCAAAATTTCACCCGATTTATCATCCAAACAATAAAATTTTTACCTGATTCATTCCCTGGCAAGCAAAAATACTTTTTGCTTCACGTTGCTGATACAAATAAAATATTGTGATTCAGTCCTTAACACTCATATCAAGCATTAAATCTTTACATACTTCTCTCGTTACCTTTCCAGTTAAAGAGCTGAATTTCAATTTATATGTGTTATCGTCCCTTTTAAATCTGCAACACCATGTAAGTTAGGGATAAATACTTTTAATATCATTTGGCCGCCTCTTTTTATCCATTTGGCCGGTACGGTTATAAATCGAAAAATGAAATGACCGTTTCCTTTTCGGTTTTTAACGATTTCAATACCCGCAAAACGATAACGCCGTCTGCTACTTTTACATGAGGAGATTGACATAGAAAGGGTTTAAGATGTTCACTCAGGTCTTCGGCGCAATCCCCACCACAGAAGAAAAAGCTCTATAAGTTCTTAAACAAATCGCTGTAGGAATATTCAACCTAGCTAGGTCTTTGCCATGTTGACTGTTAATCAATAACTAGGTCCGACAACTTTTTAAGGAATATAAAATCTTGTATTTGTTTTGGTTCATCTGAATATATAATACAAAACAGCCATCACAACTATCAGAAGTAAGGCTAAAATCCGGGGATCGGAGAGGCCTTTCACTTTGCCTTCTGTTATAAATGAATGGGGCCTTTTCATGGTCATTGTTTGCAGTATTTCTTCGTTTGCTCGTGGGGTGAAACGGCTCACCACAAAATAAAAAAGCGTGCAAATAAGAAACAGGTAAAAAGCCTTCATCATGAAATGAATCCCCAAAACATCGGAAATGTATCTTTTCCCGGCAATCATTTCAAAATCGAGACAAAATGCTATAATGGCCATCACAAACCCGAATATTAACGTATAATGTCCGGCTTTGGGGGTTCCTCTCCTCGACATCACCCCGAAAAGAAACACCACAGAAATCGGGGGAGACAATATGGCCAGCAGATCGTTGATGGCTTCAAATATGGTGGGAAACTGTGCGATCAGAGGGGACCAGCCAATGGCTATTACAATAACCATTAAAATGGTAGTCCTCCCGATGATCAAAAGTTTTCTCTCGGAAAGGTTGGGGCGGTTTTGTTTGACAATATCATTAGACACCAGGGTGCCTGAACTATTCAATGCCGCTGCTATGGTGCTCATCAGGGCTGCCAGAAGGGCTGCTCCCATTAAACCTTTCAGCCCCACAGGCAACAAATTGACAATCATCACAGGTAATGTATCGTCTGCAATCCCAATCTGATCTCTCAAAAGCACGTAGGCAAAAACACCGGGTAAAACCATGATGAAAACCGGAAGGATCTTAATGAATCCTGCGAAAATAGGTCCGAACTGACCATCATTCATCGTCTTGGCACCTAATACTTTTTGCACAATGGTCTGGTCGGCACACCAATAATTCAACCCCAGCACGGGAAATCCCAATGCAAAAGCCCACCAGGGAAGCGGTGACTCAGAAGAGGTGTGCAGAATGCTGAGTTGATCAGGTTTCACTGCCTCCTTCAAATCGGTATAACTATGTATCCCATGATCGGGCAGAGCAAACATGGCAATAATAGTCAGGATCGTAGCTCCAACAATAAGAACCCCTGTTTGTACCGTCTCGGTCCATACCACGGCCTTTAATCCACCAATCAACGCATAAATTAATGTTGCAGAGGCAATACCAATGATTGCCGTGTATCTTTCAATACCAAAAAAATTCTCAAAGATCAATCCCCCTGCATACAAACTCACCCCAATGTGCAGAAACAAGGCGGTAAACAGGGATATTACAGCCAACATCGATCTGGTGGCTTTATCATACCTCCATTCCAGAAACTGAGGAAGCGTCGATGTTTTGGTTCTGAAATAGAAAGGGGCGAAGATCAAAGCCAAAACAATCAAAAGAAAAGGGGCACCCCACTCAAAATTTCCCCACACGATCCCATCTGCATAGCCCTGGCCGGCAAGGCCTACTACATGGATGGTTGAAATATTGGCAGCAAACAGGGAGGCCCCTATTAATGGCCATCTCAACGATCGTCCGGCCAGGAAAAAGCCTTCGCTGGAGCCGGTTTTTCTTGATAAACCTGCATAGACTCCTATGCCTACAATTCCTATGATATAAACAGCAACTACAATATAATCAATATATGAAAATCCCATAAGCTTGTTTTTTTAAGATATGTCTAGTTGTTCTTCTCCTTTAAATTCTTTTACGGCATTATACATGGCAACAATATTTTCCGGCGGGACATCGGGGAGAATGTTGTGTACGGTATTAAAAACGAAGCCACCTCCTTTTGAAAAAATCTCAAGCCGTTGAAGCACCTCTTCCCTGACCTGCTGAGGAGTAGCTTTATTCAAGGTTCCAACGGGTTCAACTCCACCTCCCCAAAAGGTGAGGTCTTTGCCAAATTCTCTCTTCAGTTTTTCGGGTTCCATATCCCGGGCCTGGGTCTGAACCGGATTTAATATATCAAAGCCGGCTTCTATCAGGTCAGGGATAAGTTGATAAATCGAACCGCAGGAATGGAGAAAAGTATGCATTTTGCTGTGCTGTTTTATATAATCGCAAAGCTGCTTGTGTCTTGGCTTGAAAAACTGGCGATAGATCTGCGGATCCATAAGCGGGCCATTCATGGTTCCAAGATCATCACCGACCCGTACGATATCCACAATGTCACCAACATATTCGCATATTTTTGACAACATTTGAATATGACGCTCCATCAATCCGTCGAGAAGGGCTTCAACACGGTCTGGCTGAAGATAGAGATCCATCAGAAAATTATCCATGCGGCGGATAAAACTGCCCCATTCAAACAAATTGCCTCCGGCACTTATCATCAAGGCTTTATCCGAGGTTTGCCTCAGCCGGTGCGTTCTTTTTCTCAGTTCTTCCCAGAAGTCTGGCATGCCAGCATTGTCCCATGGGCTGTGAACAAATGCAGCCCAGGGAACATGTGCCATGCTCTCGTCCAGTCCTTCCATATTCTGGGGATAACCGTCCACCCAGGGGAAAAAAGTTTGATCAAAAAAAGTTGAGTCTACAGGCATTTTGGCTATGACTTCTCCTGAGTCGGCTTTGGCGATCCAATCCCCGTTATCATCTTGCTCCGGATTAAACCACCACGGATAATAGCCCTGGTTTCCGTCAGCCAGTGGGGTAGGGTGCCAATGCCCGGGCTTTTCATTAAACATCCTGCCGATGTCTAAAACATCTGCCCCGAAAAGATCCAGTATTTCCTCATCGGGTTGGGCCAGTTGCTGAACTATATCGTAAATCTTCACCTTGAAGTCTTTTCCCAGGTATCTCACCAGGTTGGAATAGGCTATAGCCGAAATGCCCGAGCTCGGATTGCTGCCCAAATCAACCGGTACCTTATCGGGCTCCTTGTGGGCAATGGAATTTATAACTCGCTCTTTTGAGTTCATATTGAATGATTTTTAGTTTAATTTACTATTTTTAAGTCCCCGTTCAATGTAATCTCTTCCCCTTTTTCCAATTGGAACTCTTTCACTTTGGCTCCCAAGCGAACTTTTGCCGGGTTACCCTGTAAGGACGTAATGGTTGCTTGCTCCAGTTTGCCGTTTATCCATTTGATATCGACTTCATGTCCGCCCCGGGCCATCAGACCCTTTACTTTCCCCCTGGGAAGCTCATCCGGCAAGCAGGGCAACAGGTGCAGATCTCCGGCATGGGATTGCAGCAACATCTCGGCAATGCCGGCGGTACCGCCAAAGTTTCCATCAATCTGGAAAGGTGGATGGTTGTCGAACATGTTGGATTTGGTCGACTTAGCCCACAGGGCAACCAAGTTGTCCCAGGCATTTTCCGTGTCCATTAGACGTGCGTAGAAGTTGATCATCCATGCCCGGCTCCATCCGGTATGGCCCCCGCCATGTTGCAGGCGTTCTTCGATCACTTTGGCAGCAGCCTTCATGTATTCGGGTGTATCGTTCCAGTTGTATTGATTGGAGGGATGCAGCCCGTAAAGATGCGACATATGGCGGTGTCCCGGCAAAGCTTCCTTTAACTCCTCATTTGACCACTCCAGGATTCGGCCGTCGCCGCCGATTTTGACCGGAGTCAGGTTGGCCAGTTGGCTTTTTAGCTTTTTACGGAATTGGGAGTCCGTATCCAGGACCTTTGAGGCTTGAATGCAATTGTTGAACAGGTGCCATACGATTTGAAGGTCCATGGCAGGACCCATACAAACAGAAGCCTTATTTCCGCTGGGGGTAATGAAAACATTCTCCGGTGACATCGATGGGCCTGTAATCCATTTTCCTGTTTCCGGGTGTTTGACCATAAACTCGGACAAGAACCTCGCTGCTTCCTTCATCACCGGGTAACCGTACTCGCGAAGGAACTGTTTGTCTTCGGTAAACAGGTAATGCTCCCACAGGTGGGTTGAGGCCCAGGCTGCGCCCATCGGCCACATGCCATACTGGGGATCTCCAAAAGCAGTAGTGTAGTGCCAGGCATCGGTGGTGTGATGGGCTGTAAAGCCTTCGACACCATATAGCTCTTTGGCAGTTTTCCGGCCTTTTTCCCTGAGTTTGCCGATAAACTTTAGAAACGGCATATGGCATTCCGAAAGATTGGTTATTTCGGCCGGCCAGTAGTTCATTTGAATGTTGATGTTGATATGATAATCAGAGTTCCATGGAGGTTTTAGCCCCTGAGCCCATAAGCCCTGAAGATTTGCCGGCATGCATCCCGGTCTGGAGGAGCTGATCAAAAGGTAACGTCCAAACTGAAAATACAGGGCGGTTAATGAAGGATCATACACGCCCCGTTTTTGGGCATCTATCCTTTCATTGGTGGCAAAACCGGCTGCTTCGGAGAAGGGCAATTGAAGAGAAACACGATTGAAATATTGCTGATATTCGGCGATGTGGTCTTTTAGCATTTGCCGGTAACTTTTGGATTGAAGGGGATTCAAATAATCTTCGCACATCCCGGAAGGATCTCCTCCCTGGTAGTCAGTTGCTGCCACCAGCCGTAGTTCCAGCTTATCGGCTTCGGTGATGTGGACCTTGGTACCCTCAACTTCCATCTCCCCACCATGAGGTATCACCCTGATCCGGGTTTCGTACTTTACTCCTTTCCCGTCGCTTAAATGTTGCGACATGGTGATCACTCCATCCTTTGCCACTACTTTCTCACCGTCACCCGGGCGTGAAAGTTCAAGGGTTCCGGTGATCTGTCCGGGTTTGTTCGCTTTGGCCAGCAAAACCAAGGCTTCGTCGACAGCCGAGGAAAAAACGGTGCGTATATGTTTTGTCCCGTTGGCATGAAAAGTAGTTTTTACCAGTGCACTATCCAGTTGCAGCTTACGCTTGTAGTTGCTGTAATTTTCAATACCTTTAAACCGGATATTCAGGTTGCCCAAGGTTTGATAGGTGTTGGTTCCCGACGGCAGGCGTTCGGTCATCAGCTTTTCCTTGGACATCTGTTCAGCCTTTTTATATTCTCCTTCAAACAAAAGCTTTCGGATTTTGGGAATGGATTTGTAACCGTCTTCTTTATCCTCGAGTCTGCCACCTTTGGTCCAAATGCTCTCTTCGTTCAACTGGAGGCGCTCGTGCTTAACACCGCCGAATACCATGGCACCCAGCCGGCCGTTGCCGACAGGCAGGGCTTCATCCCACTCGGAGGCTGGCTGTTTAAACCAAAGTTTATCTTCTTTTTTTAGTTCCTGCCCATTTAACTCTATTGAGGTAAAGCAGATCAAAATTGCAATCGTTGCCAGATTGAAGAATAATTTCATATCAGTCAGATTTATAAGTTTTTAAAATAATGTCTTCAAGAATTCAAGCAAACAGTTCATATCTTTTATGGTATGAAATCCCTCTCCCTGTCTGTTCTCTCTTGCCTTTGACAGATCACTTTGAAAATCTCATCAAGTTGATCAATCTCTAAATCCTGTGTTCGCATGACTCATCTCAATATTCATCTTCAAAACATAAAACATCTCCATCTAATGTAGACAGATATATTTTTTCTTCTGCTCCTGCCATACCATCAAAAACCGGAGGAGCATCCAGTTTGTATTTTTTTAATATCTGTCCTTCAGAAGATACAATATACAATAAACCTCCTTCTTTGCCCTTAAGCGCTGAAAAAATATTCTTTAAATCACTGCCATTCGGCGGACCAGCCAGAAATATTTTTGAATCATCCATGATCATTGAGCGGACCAAAAGCGAGATATCCCTATTCCATTCGGATTTCCATCTGTTGGTATCAACAGCCCGGCGGGCTTTGAATAACCGGTATTGAGTAGCAGTACCATGCATCTCGGTATAGCCCCAGTGAGTTGCAGGATCAATACCAATATGGCTGCCGTGTCTCCCGTAACTATCCCGGCCGAAGCCATAGATTGTAGAATCATTAAAGGCAAGGAGCCGGCCGGAAGGAACTTGGTTGCCCATTTTGGGCCATCCGCTCCAGCCGGAATTTACATGGGTGCCCATAATCCAATAATTCCGATGCCACCACGAATCATCCAAAAAACCGGTTGAGCTGAATAGATGGGGTACCTCAGGAGCTTGTTCTTCCAGTTCAAAGTTAAATCGTTTATGCCGCAGGAATATAGATCCATCCTGACTCGAAAGAATGTCAGGAAGGGCACCGGTGGTTATACTAAATCCTTTGATGATATTTTTGGGTTGTTGACCTGTTTCGGAATCCCGGCTGTTGATTGTCTTTTCGTATAATATTTCTCCGCTTTCCGGATCAAGCCGGTAAATGTGTAATCCATCATCCAGGAAGGAGGAGCGCCCTGCAGAAAAGTATACGGAACCGTTTTCTACCAGGACACTTCCGTGAACCGGCCAGGCCGATTCAAGCTGTCCGTAAGAAACGATCCGGCGGTCAATGGGGCCGGCCTGGAAGCGCCATACCAGCTCTCCGTCGGAGGCCCGGAGGCAATAGAGCTTTCCATCGGCAGATCCGAAAAGCACGCGGCCTTTATAAATGGCAGGAGGAGAATCTATCCGTCCACCGGCCGTGAATTTCCACAACACCTGACCGGTATTGGCATTCAGTGCATATAGCAAATGCCTGTCAATAGAGGCAACAAACACCCTGCCTCCGGAAATAACCGGACTGGTCAACTCTCCTTTGAGTTTGGTTTTCCAGCTAGGGGAAAGATTCTCAGGTAGACTGGTATCGGTCTGACCACTTCGCCTTGAATCATGGCGATAAGTTGGCCAATTGCCTGATTCCTGATCCTTTTCAGAGACTTGTATTTTGTTGTACGCCGGTCCCTTTTCAAGTTTGTTCTGTTTCGCATTAGCATGGGAAGGCCCTTGTAGAGTATGAGCCAATGCATTGAAACCATTGATCTTGGCCCTCATGAAGCAGGCGCAAGGATGAGAAGGGGCGTAAAGCAGGCCGTTACAGGGCATAACCCCATACTGGCATGTGCCCCTTACCCAATGATTGGGAATGGCCTCTCCGGATTCCATATCTACGAACTCAGTGCCGGCTCTTCCGGTAATGAGATATTGGGAAGTGGCCTTGTTGCGGTAACAACGATGATGTGGCATTCCAGGGGTATAGAACTCCTGATCTTCGGGCCGGGTCACATCAACTTTTCCTGTTTTGGGATCCCTTCCTTTAGTTATTCCGGGATCATTAGCCCCCACAATATCTCCCGTCCACAGCTTTCCCCCCGTCAAAAGAACATCTACGGGAGCATTGTATCCTTCCCGCGCCGGGCAGCTCCACAAGCGATCTCCGTTTTCTGCAGAAAAAGCTATCAATTTCCCCCTTGGCGTGGCAGCTCCTCCTCCCATACTGCTGGGTATCCATTTGACTGTATCGTTGTTACTTTCCTTTTTCCCGGGAACCTTACGGTCAGCAGAATATACAATGCCGTTGTGGTATACCAAGGTTGGAGTGGACCATCCAAGCCGGGTTGACTGTATAGGGCGACTAGCATTCCAAATTCTTCTTCCGGTTTCTGCCTCCAGGCAGACTACCTGGCTGGGATTTTGAAAATAAATCCTCCCATTCCCCAGGCAGAGAGTAGTAGGCATGAGTTCCTCTGTAACAGCGTTATCTTTTTGCCAGAGCATCTCACCAGTACTTGCCTCCACTGCAATAAGGCGTTTATTATGAGCCCGGGGGGTACCGCTTAAGACTCCTCTGAAAAAATCAGCGGAAAATGTATTTATACTATCGGCAAAATACTTTTTCGGTTCGAGAGAGGGGCGTTGTCCGGCTACAAGATAAAGTATTCCATCTTTGTATACTATCTCCAGTGTCCCCTTAGTATCCGAATATTCCCGTTCTATAGCACCTGTGGCTGCATTCAGGGAGACAACCGGTTTATTGTAACCCAAGGTTACGTAAACCCGGTCATCGCTGGCTACAAGCCTTCTTTTGAGTTCAGGGGGTCCGCTTCTGAACCCTCTGAGGCGATATTCCCAGGGCTCTATCTTTTTTTCCCATAAGCGCACCCCGTTAAATGCATCTCTTGCTACCAGCTTCCAGTTGCTGGGGGCAGCAATGAAGGCGGTGGGGCCTTCATCGACAATGGAGAAAATTCTTCCCCCAGCGGAAACAACCGCACTGATGCTGGCCATGTGCTCATGGCTACGGAGAAATTCAGGGCCGGCTTCCCATTGTAAATGCTGTGGCGGACCAACTGCCGAGTCCCGGGCGACTGCATTGTTATCCGGCCCGTGTAGATAATGGGTCCATTCATCAATTTCTGAAGGCCTGGGTTTGACTTTTTTCTTCCAACCTCCTTCCTGCTTTATATATGCAACGCCTTCAGGCGCTAAGACCCGCATGACTTCATCCATGGAAAGTTTACCGGGCTGCTCTGCCACCAACAAATTTACCAGGTTGTCGGTATAAGGAAGTGCCTCCTTGTCCCACTGTTCCACAGAAACCTCCCCATATGATCCAAAATCATGAATATACGCCCGCGCCTTCTCCACCTTATCTTTATCGGGACTTATCCCGTGAACAAGATAACGATCATCGGCTCGTAAAGCAGCAGTGAACCGGCCTTCATTAAATCCTTGGTGTACAATGAATCCTCCTTCTGTGCCGGTCTCTTCCAATATCTGGTTGGCCTTTCGGGTAAAGCGATAATGGCTGTAATACCAATAAACACTTCCGATTACAAGGAGGCCCGCAACAATAAAAGCTAAGTTTAGCAATGGTTTTCTTCTCATAATTCCATTCCTATTTATAATAAATCGTCCTTCAGTTTTTATTCTAAGTATTTATTTTGCCTTGAAAGAATTAATTGACAGAATCCAGCCAATTTTGTAATTCATTTTTCATCCTATCAACCGTTTTAGGATGTTCTCCGGCAATATTTTCTGTTTCATTCGGATCATTATAAAGGTCGAACAGCAGGTATTGATCATCATCTTCTTTATAGATCAGCTTATATTGATTGTCATTCCATACATACCACTGTTGACCCTCAAAACGATGCTGGAATCCTATGGGCTGAGGACGTTCGTTTATTTGCTCCTCTTCAATCACGTTTTTAAGGCTGATACCATCCAGTTGTGGTTGATCTTCCACATTGATTTCC
>JBNJFN010000107.1:0-9545 GCA_051746885.1 Bacteroidota bacterium
CTTGCATCCCAAAACAACCTTACTTTTAACAATCTTTACATCAAAAATGTCAGGACCCTTTGGGGCAGTTGCTCATCAAAAAACAACATAAACCTGAATATTCACCTGATGAGATTACCAGATCACCTGATCGACTATGTACTGCTGCACGAGCTATGTCACACCATCCATAAGAATCATAGCCAGGAATTCTGGAGCCATCTTGAGCAGATGACTGATGGCAATATAATGAAACTAAAAAACGAGTTAAAAAGTCACCATCCTCGTTTATAGGAGTGAAGGTCTTTCATCGGCTCTTTCAATCTTATGCCAAAATTGCAATGCGAACCCAACATTCGTTTATCCCTTATATCCAATGCTCATATATACATTTTGGCCTTAAAGTATCAACAAAAAACATTGAAACCGATAATTATTGAAACATTTTTGAACCTTTAAAACAACATATCCGTAAAAACCAACGAAAATAAAACCCTTATTTGTTTTCTAAAAAATATATCAAGCCCATGAAGCTCCAAATGAAGCTAAAACATAAGGTTCAGATCCTGCTTATATTCATTTCAGCAGTTATTTATTTGTTAGCCATTGGATACATCAGCCTTAACGCCAGGCAGGATTCGTACCGGAACGCTAAAAACCTTATCGATTCCAAAGTAAATACATATGCCCGGCAGATAGAAAGCAAGATGAACAGTAATATGACTGTTACCAGAACAATGGCGCTGAGTTTTTCCAATTATGATTTCATGCCTGAAGAAGAATGGTTCAACTTGATTAACAACATGTACGAAGATGTATTTCCGAAATATACTGACATTTATAATCTTTGGGATAGTTGGGAGCTCAGTGTAATAGATTCAAGCTGGGAAAAATCACATGGAAGAATCGTAAATGAACACTTCAGAGATGAGGGCGTAATAGAGGATAATCAAAGCAAGAGAAGTCTGGAAGGGGACAATGAATTGTACAAAGAAATCAAAAAACAAAACCAGGAGATGATTATTCCCCTTTACTTCGATCGTTTTGCCGAAGGCAAATCAGAACGAAAGTTGATGACCAGCCTGATTGTGCCCATTAAAAATGAATCTGGCAAATTTGCAGGTGTTGTTGGCGTGGACATAACTATGGATCAATTCCAGAAGATGCTTCAAAATATTTCCGTTGAAAACCAAAAAGGAAGCCACGCTTTTCTTTTAAGTCATAAAGGAAAATATGCAGCTCATCCCGATACTTCGCTGCTTAATGAAAAAATTCAAAAAAATCCCACGGGCAGAAAAGATTTCGATGTTTTCAAAAAGCTGGATCAGGGAGAAAGTTTTTCCCTCATTCACAGAAATGAATTAAATGAAAAGCATTATGTGAGCTATGCCCCTGTAAATATAGGCAATACAGACACTCCCTGGCACCTGGGCATTTCAGTACCAGTTGCCTCTATAATGGAAGAAGCCAACCGCGACTTCATTATCTCATTGATTGTTGGTATCATTGGGCTTTTTATACTCAGCCTGGTTATTTACTATGTTACCCGGAGTATTACCCGCCCGATTGAACAAATCACTGAGGTTTTAAAGCAAATGGCCAGGGGCAGGATCGACAACCGGATGAAACTCTCCATTGACACAGGGGATGAGATAGAAGAAATGGGGAAAGCCCTGAACACCTCAATCGACGGTTTGAACAAGAAAAATGAGTTTGCCGGTCATCTGAGCAATGAAGAATTGGATTACGAATACACCCTGCTCAGCAATGAAGATCATCTGGGGCAATCACTGCTGGAAATGCGTGACAGTCTTAAAAAAGCCCGGGAAGAACAGGAAAAGCAAAAAATAGAAGAGCAAAAACGGCAATGGACCAATGAAGGGCTGGCCAGATTTGCAGATATCCAGAGGCAAAATAATGACAACCTTCAAAAGCTTTCCGATGAGCTGATCAAAAACCTGGTATATTACCTGGAAGCCAACCAGGGGGGGATATTTCTGGTTAACGATGAAGATGAAAACGACAAACATCTGGAGTTGATATCCGCCTTTGCATACGACCGCAAAAAATATTTGGAAAAACGTATAGATTTCGGTGACGGACTGGTCGGAACCTGTGCCATTGAAAAACAATCCATCTACATGGAAGATATTCCTCAGGACTATATCGAAATCACCTCAGGTTTGGGGGATGCAAATCCGGATAGCCTGCTTATCGTTCCACTGAAATTGGAAGAAGAGCTGCACGGGATAATTGAAATTGCCTCATTCAATACCTTTCAACGGTATCAGATCGATTTTGTTGAGAAAGTTGCCGAAAGCATCGCTTCAACCATTTCATCAGTAAAAGTAAATATGAAGACCCAGCGGTTGCTGGAACAATCAGAGCAGCAATCGCAGGAGCTTTCAGCCCAGGAAGAAGAGATGCGACAAAACATGGAGGAGTTAAAAGCTACCCAGGAAGAAAATGCCCGCCAAAAAACTGAAATGGAACACCTGATTAACGCTTTTCATAAAGCCAATTATGTAGTGGAATATGACCCCAATGAAAAAATCATTGACATCAATGAAAAATATCTGAATCTGGTAGGTTTGAAGCGTGAAGAAGTCATTGGCACCCACCACTCATATAAATTGCAGCTAACCAAAGAACAGGAGGAATCATACAATCAATTCTGGGAGGATCTGCGGGCAGGAAAGGTTAAAAAAGATATCAACAGAGTGGAAGTAAATGGTAACACCCATGTTCTGGCTGAAACTTACACACCCATTATGGACGATGAGGGGAATGTTAAGAAAATTCTAAAAATTGCCTTCGATACTTCAGAATTCAATCTTTAAATTTATAAAGTATTCTCCCCTTCCTATCAAGGCAAATGATTCAAAACCCGTATAACAAGCTTTTTATTATACGGTCATGATCTCTTTTTCCTTCTCTTCCAGTATTTCATCTACTTTTTTCACGGATTCATCTGTGAGCTTCTGAACTTCTTCTTCCCCTCTTGTGGTTTCATCTTCAGGGACCCCTTCATTTTTCATTTTCTTCAGTTTGTCGTTCGCTTCACGCCGGGCATTCCTGATACTAACCTTAGAATCTTCAGCTTCAGAATGAACCTGCTTGACAAGGGATTTCCTTCTTTCCTCTGTAAGTGGGGGTATGTTTATTCTTATAACGTCCCCATGATTGGAAGGATTTAATCCCAAATCGGAATCCATAATTGCTTTTTCCACCTTATCAACCACATTCTTATCCCATGGCTGGACGGTGATGGTTTTTGCATCGGGAGTACCTATGTTGGCTATCTGATATAAAGGGGTTTGAACGCCATAATAGTCTACCACCACACCGTCAAGGATCCTCGGATTTGCTTTTCCTGCACGGATCCTGGCAAGTTTATCCGAGAGGTGATTAAGGGCTTTATTCATCTTCTTCCGGGCTTCTTTGATCACATTTTGTACTTCAGTATCCATAATTTAATAAATTTTGTGTTCAATAAAATTAAAATATCCTTCTCACTGCGAGTTAAAATTTTATATGCTATGTGTAAGATTTTCGTTCAAATTTAACAAAAATTTGATTGATCAGCGTATTATAATAATCTTGAATGAATGTTCCCTCGGCTCCTATCTTCCATGATAATGGTGTCCCCTTCCATAAGCTACTTATGTACGAGTGTACCGACATGATCTTCATATATTGCCTTTTTCATCTGATCAGGCTTATTGACGTTAAAAACCACAATGGGTAGATCATTATCCCGGCATAAGGCAAATGCTGTCATATCCATCACATTAAGCTGTTTTTCTATGGCTTCGTTAAAGGTTATGGAGTCGAATTTTCGGGCATCCGGATGTTTTTCAGGATCCTCTGAAAAAACACCATCCACGCGTGTTCCTTTTAAAAGCACATCGGCATTGATCTCAAGTGCCCTTAAGGCTGCGGCCGAATCGGTTGTAAAATAAGGATTGCCCGTACCGCCGGTAAAAATATTCACATATCCCTCATTCAACGACTCAATAGCCCGCTCCTTAACATAATACTCAGCATAAGGCTCTATCTTTACGGCAGTATATACCCGGGCCTTTACCCCCATATTTTCGAGGCTCGACTGAAGCGACATACCATTGATCACTGTGGCAAGCATACCCATCTGGTCGCCTTTTACACGGTCAAAACCTTTTCCGACCCCTTCCAAACCCCTGAAAATATTGCCTCCACCTATTACAATTCCCATTTCTACACCTTCATCTGCCAACTCTTTTAATTGTGAAGCATAGCCTTTCAGGCTTTCCATATCAATACCAAAATCTTTCGAACCCATCAGGCTCTCTCCACTTAGTTTAACCAATACCCTGTCATATTTCCGCATACGTTTGTCATTTTTTTGAGTTCATTCATCCCAAAATTAAAACTTTTTCTTTTCATTGCTCGTAAAGCCCTTAATAAATATCCAATCGGGTTGATTTATGAAAATATTTGAAAACAGTTTGCTTATTCTTAAAATGCGCCCTTTCAGCCATTTTTATTATAATAAATGCAATTGTATGTATTTCAGAAATATTATCATCTTGTTGTTTTTACTACTCGCTGGAACCACCTTAGCACAGGAACAGCCAGAATATGAAAAATCCATCTATCGGTCAGCGGAGGGAAAATTATATATTAACAAGGAAGCTCCTGTATATTTGAGGATTGCTTCCTCACCTGATGAAGATACAAGCAGCCATCTTTTAAGAAGTGAAGAAACTTCACAATTTTCAAATCCCATGTATCTTGATGCGGAAGGTTATAACACCATCCGTTCACCCTGGAAAGTTGATCCGGAAACAAGAAAATATGTTTTCCCAAAGGAAGATGTCGTATTTGAAATATATGCCGACAGCAAAGCACCTCAAACCACACTTGATTTAAATACCGAAGATGTCGTAATTGAACAAAACAAGATATTTGTTGGTGAAGAAACCCATCTGCAATTCAATGCAGAGGATGAAATGGCCGGTGTAGAAGATGTTTACTATTCGATCAACCAAAAACCCTATCAAAAATACAGCCAGCCTGTTCAATTAAACGATGAAGAAAAATTCACCCTTAAATATTATGCAGTAGATCATGTGGGAAATGCAGAAGAACCAAAAGAAAATGAAATCATCATAGATCTGTCAGAACCAGAGACAAATTATGAAATAGAAGGTGACCAGCATAATAACGTCCTGTCGGAACGATCCAAAATTCAACTTAGCGCCAGCGATCAGATTACAAATGTTGATCAAACCTATTATTCCATCGACGGAGGCGAGGAGCGAACCTATAATCAACCGTTAATAACCGAAAACCTGAGTGAAGGAGAACATACCTTAACCTTCTACTCTGTAGATAAGGTAAATAACAAAGAAAAAAGAAAGGAATTCCAGTTTTACTTAGATAAAACCCCACCGCGTGTAATAGAAGAGCTCATGGGCGACACCTATACTGCCAACGGGAAAGAATATATTTCGGGCAAAAACAGGCTCAAGTTAGTATCTATGGATAACAAGGCGGGAGTCAAAGAAATTCGTTATTCTATCAATGGAGGTCCATTTCAAAAGTACACTCAGCCTTTCTCTCTAAACAAGCCTGGTGACCTGGACATCGAAATTCAGGCCATTGACAGTGTTAACAACAGCAAACGGGAGAAAAAGCTGACCGACCGATCTCATGCATCATATGTAGATATTACAGGTCCTCAACTTGATTACCAATTTGTAGGTCCTGTTTTTAATATAAAAGATACAGCCTATATCAGTAGAAAAACCAATATCAAATTAACGGGAGAAGACGATGAATCAGGATTTAGCCGAATAGAATACAGTGTGAAGGACAATGAAGACATGAAAAAATATGAAGAGCCCTTCGCCATTAAAGAGGAAGGCAGCTATTCGGTTCAATATACGGGTTATGACAATCTGGACAATACCAGCCTTGATGAATTTGTTTGCCGGGTAGACACCAAAGGCCCGGAGATATTTCAGCGCTTCAGCATGGTATCAGATTCTCAGAAAACCGTAGATGGAAGGCAATACCCTGTTTTCCCGGAACATGTAGTGCTTTTTCTTTCTGCAACCGATAAACATGTAGGCTTTGATAAGATGCATTATTCAATTAACGGCAGCGATAAGAAATTATACAATAACCAGATCAAAGGTTTTGATAAGGGTGCCTATGATGTGAAGGTCACTGCTGTTGACAAACTTGGCAATGAAGAGGAAAAAGAGATCCATTTTTACATCGAATAAGGATTTAACCATCCTCATTGTGCTCCTGACTGAAAAAATGCTCTTTTCCTCCCTCCAGATTATACGAATGGGTTTTAATACCTTGTTTCCTGAATTCCTGAATCAGACGTTTCCGCACATCTATCTTCAGATACCAGGCATCTGCGGGGGTTAATGTCCAGGCAGCCACCCAGCATCTGATTCCTTCCCTGGCCATTTCCATTACCCAAAACCTCGGCACACCTGTTCTGGCAAAATGTAAGCTTCTGCTCGCAGCATCAAGAGCAATTTCTTCTACCTTAAAAATATCGGTCTCATAAGAGATCCAAAATTCAACATGCGCCCATATATAACTATCTTTTGTGGTATAACTCACCATCTCCTTACTTAACATGGAACTGTTAGGAATGACAAGCCGCTTCCAGTCCCATAATTTGATAACCGTATGGGTTATGGTAATATCTTCTACGGTACCGTATTGGTCGTCAATCAAAACTGTATCACCTACCCGGAATTGTCTGCTGAAGGTAATGACAACCCCTGCAATCATATTCTCCAGAAAAGGGCGGGCGGCAATACCTATGATGGCAGCCAATATCGCCGCAATTATGGATACAAAGGTAGCTGATATATTGCCAAATAAAGGAGTGGCCATTATCAAGAGCCATATCACCACATAAATGACCACAATAGTTTTCCGGATGATGGAAAAACGCTGGGCATATCCCTCCAGGGCTTTCTCCCTTTGCTTTTTTACAGACTTGAATGGAGCCTTGGTTCTTACTGCTTCGAAAAACCGGAGCCTGCTAATAAAAGATTCTCCCTTGTTTCTAACATTTTTCAGACTTCTCCTGATAATACGGAGCACGAGTAACCCTATAAAAAATACCAGTAATTCATAAAAAACCACATTAGGGTTTAGACCTACTTCCCGGATGAAATTCACCAATGTATCCATACTTAAAACATTTTGCTGTATATGCGGTAAAAATCTACATTAAAAACCAACTCAAACCGGTGATCGGATAACTGAGGCAGATAAGAATACCTTACACCGGCTGAAAACGGGAACATAAACCTGGCCAGATGAAAATCACTGGTGATCTCTGTTCCCATTGAATACAACGCTTCTTTTTCCCAAACCCTTTGATTGTTTTCTACAGCCTGATATTGATTCACTGCATAATCCTGAAAAAGATCAGCTTTAATACGTTTTATGTACAATATGGAAGGGATATTCCAATCGGGATAAAAGAGCGGAAAAAGATAATCCAGTTTGATACTGGATAATTTCCATGTTGTTGCGGGTCCAAAACCCCTGGGAAATTGTAAATAACTGGTATATAGATAAGCTTCGGGATTTTGTTGTTGATAGCCAAGCCTCAACTTAAACCCATGATCTTCGATAAGACCCGGCAGATAAACCCGGCCCTGCAAACTTGTCATATTTCCCAGTATGTTTTCTGAAAAAGGCGAAGTACGATGGTTGAGATCGAAAGTGAAGCCCCATCTGGGTTGCAGGTCGCGATGGGCCATCCTTTGATAATGGTAAAACCACACATTATAATCGAAGGTTTTCAGACCCCGTAGGTAATGGTTTTCCCGATAGTTGTGATAGAAATCCCGGTCGTATTCATATTCAACAGAAGGAACCAGACCGGTAATGTATTTATTGGTGGTAAAATTCAGGGGCAGAGAAACCGATGCGTTGAATTGCATATAGTCGTTGCTCAGCCCGGGAGTCCAATCTACGGAAGAATACCTTATGACCTCCGGTTTACCTCCATAATTGGTGGATATTCTGAAAACAGGATACCACCCCTTATAAATAAACTGACTGTGAAACCTATGCGTTCCTGATTGATAGGAATAACCAAGCGTGGTTAAAGCTGTACTCAGAAGATTTTGCGAAAAAAGGCTAACACCAGGCGAAATATCCTTTATGCTTTTTTGATTGATGTTAAAATCCATATACAAGGGCGCCCAACTGTGGAAATTAAACAAATGCTTCCACTTCCTGTATGGCTCCGGATCATACTGATGCTCCGGAATATCTTCAGTATGAAACAATTGATCTTCACCTTCCCTCAGCGAATTGATCATGCTGTTATCCGGATCGTAATCCTTCTTTACAGGATCAAATGCTGCGGTGTCCACCTCCTTTTCGAAAAGGTTATATCCTTCAGAATCAAAGTTAGCATATACAATGGTGTTGGAAGAGGAAGAAAAAGAAACATCACTCGCATTGACCGGGGAATGGGTAACTCTATAGAGTGCTTCATCAGAAAGATCAAGGGCTAAGATCTCTTCTTTATGTTCCAGTGCAGCCTTAAAGTAAAGATGATGCTTTCCTGGGGATAAATGCTGAATCTCCCGGAAGGAGGGTTTCAGTATTTGCTTCCATTCCCCGGTATCATAATTAACACGATAAATGCCTTTCCCTTTTTCACCGGTGCCAATAACAAAAATATGCTTCCCATCAGCTGACCAAACAGGCTGTTGTAAAAAAATATTTTCGGGATGGGTAAATCGCTCCTGTATCCAGCCGTTTTCAGTATCCAAAACAATCAGCTGGTATTCATTTTCCTGGGAAACCTGTATCACAGCTATGCGTTTGCCATCATCCGATATATCAGGTGCGAACAACCGGGTCTTTTCAGTGAGTGTTTTTTTTGAGCCCTGCCGGATATTGTACATTTTTATTACCGAATAACTCCTGTTGCCCCATCGAACATCGGGTTTTTCTTCCGACCATACAATCCAATTTTTTGAACAGGAGAACCGATCAAAAGACATATTTCCCGGTATGTGGATAATTTTTTCCATTCCATCTGAAATCTTCACAAAGCGGGGAAGCCTGCTGTAATCCTTTTTAAGCGCAAGAATATCCCCATTTTCCATAATTCTGGGATGGCGATAACTTACATAAGAAGAATGGGATTCGGTGTTAATCGTATGGGTGCCCGTCTTATCACCAATCCCGGACTCCCTGGGATAAAAACTGCTATAAAAAGTCATCGCTGAATCATACAGATCCTTACTATTCCCATTGGTAAACTTATTGAGACCAAAATTAAATGATGCCATCTGAAATGGTTTATGAGCCACGTAATTTTCAACATCCTCCCAGAGTTTTTCTCCGTACTGTTGGCGGGCATAAGAAGTCATATGATATCCCAGCTCATAATGATTGGGCGTATTATTTTTATAGGAACCCATCAACATCTTATCGAAGGAGTATAGGGGCAAAGAATCCGACAAACGGCTTCGGATCAGTTTTGTAAAATCAGGAACCCTGCCTCTTCCATCTTTCGT
>JBNJFN010000108.1:0-9540 GCA_051746885.1 Bacteroidota bacterium
GTGCAGATTATCTTCCAGGATCCTTATTCAACGCTTAATCCCAGGCTTTCCGCGGGAAAGATGATCTCCGAGCCCCTGCAATATTATGGATATTATAAGAACCGTCAGGAAAGGAGGCAGAGAACGCTGGAACTGCTTAACGATGTCAGGCTGGGCGAAGATTTTTTAAACCGGTATCCACACGAATTATCCGGGGGTCAGCGACAGCGGGTGGCCATTGCAAGGGTGTTGGCTTTAAATCCTGAGTTTATCATCTGCGATGAAGCCGTTTCAGCCCTCGATGTTTCTATTCAGGCTGAAGTATTGAATTTGCTTCAGGATTTGAAAAAGCGCTATCATTTGACCTATGTTTTCATCACGCATGATTTTTCTGTGGTCCGTTTTATGTCGGACAGGGTTGCTGTGATGAAAGACGGGAATATTATAGAAATAGGGGAATCTGATCGTGTTTTCGATTCCCCTGAAAATGATTATACACGTAAATTGCTAAGTTCCATTCCGGCCATTTGATAAAGAGTTAGAAGAAATCATCATCAATGCGGTCTTTAGGCTCACCTGCTTCCACATCGTCACAATCCAGATCATAATTGAAATCCGTCGGCCTTTCAAAAGTGTCTTTTTTGGACACCATGTTGTTTAAAGTGGAGTCATTATAGACCTTTTTTATATATTCAGCCCAGATTGGAAGTGCCATATTGGCTCCCTGCCCCCGGGTTATGTCGTCAAAATGTATGCTTCGGTTTTCGCCACCGACCCAGGCTCCGGAAACCAGGTTGGGTGTAACCCCCATGAACCATCCGTCAGATTGGTTCTGAGTGGTGCCTGTTTTCCCTGCTATCGGGTTCTTAAGCTCATATTTAGATTTAACCCGGATGCCTGTACCATCCTGTATTACCCCTTCCAGGAGGTTGATCATCAGGTATGCGGTCTGTTCACTGATCGCCTCATTCTCCTTTGGATTGAAGGTTGCGAGCAGGTTTCCGTTCCGATCTTCAATCCTTGTTACAAATCTGGGTTCAATATAAACACCTTTATTGGCAAAGCTGCTGTAAGCCCCTACCATTTCATAGAGAGAAACATCAGCGGTACCCAAAAATATCGAAGGCACGGGATCAATGGAACGATCAATACCCATTTTTTGCATAACATTGATCACGGATCGGGGATTGAATTGTTTGATCAGCCAGGCTGAGATATAATTTACCGAATGGGTTAATCCCCATTTCAAAGTAACCATCTCACCATCCATCTCCGATGGTCCTGAATTCTTTGGAGTCCAGGTAGAGTCATCTATATAGAAAGTATTTGGTACATTGGGTACTTTGTGGCAGGGAGAATATCCTTCCTGCATGGCCAGTGTATAGAGGAATGGTTTGATGGTGGAACCAATTTGTCTGGCACCCTGGGTCACATGATCATATTTGAAATAGCCGTGGTCAGGGCCGCCCACATAGGCTTTTACATGGCCGTTTTGTGGATTCATGGACATAAATCCGGTCCTTAAGAAATGCTTATGATACCAGATTGAATCCATTGGTGACATAACCGTATCTTTTACGCCATCCCATGAGAAAACTTTCATTTCGCGAGAATTTTCAAAAGCTGCACGAATGGAATCTTCGCTTACCCCCTGACGTTTTAATGATTTATAACGATCGGTGTTTCTCATGGCGCGCTCAATAATATTGTCTATTTCTTCCTTATCCAGATCCTTGGAGAAAGGAGCATACTTCTGACCCTCCTGGTCTTCGAAAAATTGTTCCTGAAGCTCGTCACCCAAATGCTCCCTCACAGATTGTTCAGCATATTTTTGAAGCTTTGAATTGATGGTGGTATAGATTTGCAGCCCATCCCTGTAAAGATCATAATTGGATCCGTCGGGTTTGGTATTTTTATTGCACCAACCGTATAATGGGTTGTTGGCCCATTTAGTAGAATCTTTCTTGAAGGATTCCGGGTTGGAATATTCATCCTTTTCTGGCTCTTCTTCTGTCAGGAGTGTCCTTAAATATTCCTTGAAATATTCTGCCGTTCCTTCATTTTGGTCCGCGCGAATATTATCAATTTCCAGGGGGAGTGTGCTTAAAGAATCGTTTTGTGAATAGGTCATGTAGCTGTATTTATGCATCATGGGGATAGAGCTTAAAGAATCATACTGTGAATGGGTGATGTAGTTGTATTTATCCATCTGGCTCAATACAATATTCCTTCTTTTTTTGGATAGCTCAGGATTGCGCACCGGGTTGTATTTGGTGGGAGCCTTGAGCATACCTACCAGTGTAGCTGCCTGTTCGAGGTTTAATGAGTCGGGATGGGTATTGAAATAAGCACTGGATGCCGATTTAATGCCATAAGTCATTCCCCCGAACGGAACGGTATTGAGGTACATCACCAGGATTTCCTTTTTGGCATAGTTTCTTTCAAGTTTTGCTGCGGTAATCCATTCCTTGAATTTTACCAACACAAGATTGGTAGCATGGGCCAATCGTGAACCATAAATGGTTGTATCCCTTGGGAAAAGATTTTTTGCAAGCTGCTGAGTGATGGTGCTGCCTCCTCCCGAGCTTTGTCCAAGTATAAGGGTTTTAAAAAATACTCTTGCCAGTCCCCTTGCATCGATACCAGGATGCTCATAGAAACGTATATCTTCTGTGGCAATTAAAGCATTCACAATGTATGGGGAAATTTCTTTAAAATCGACCTGGGACCTGTCTTGAATGTAGTATTTCCCCAACTGCTCCCCATCTTCATAGTAAAGAAGTGAAGCGAGGTTATTCTGAGGATTCTCTAATTGTTCAAAGCTTGGGATGGGTCCGAATACTTCCTGAGAGATAAGAAATAATATAATGGATAATGTTACAAAAGGTAAAGCGAATAATGTCCAGAATAATCTTATGTAGAATTTTTTGTCGAAATTGATTTTGAATTTCATAGTTTAAGGATAATAAATTAGGCAAAATTTGACATTACATTTTTAAAAGTTTTAATTTTGCTTTTTATTTTGTTTCACAAATAGCGCACTATCTATGGAAGATAACTTAGTTATCGTTGAGTCGCCAGCAAAGGCCAAAACTATAAAAAAATTTCTGGGAAAAAACTATCTTGTTAAATCCAGTTATGGCCATATTAGAGATCTTGAAAAAAAGAACTATGGTATTGATGTTAGTAACGAATATCAACCGAGATATGTTATACCTGATGATAAAAAAGAGGTGGTTGATGAATTGAAGGAATTGGCAAAAAAGGCCAAAATGGTATGGTTAGCTACTGATGAAGACCGTGAAGGGGAGGCCATAGCCTGGCATCTTTATAAGGTGCTTGAATTAACTCCGGAAAAGACCAGGCGGATTGTTTTTCATGAGATAACCCAGGAAGCCATTCAGGAGGCCATCAACAACCCCCGTTCAATTGATGAGAACCTGGTAAAAGCACAACAAGCCCGTCGTATTTTGGACCGGCTTGTGGGTTTTGAGCTTTCCCCGGTGTTATGGAAAAAGATCAAACCATCCTTGTCTGCAGGGCGTGTACAATCCGCTGCTCTTCGGTTGATCGTTGAACGGGAAAGAGAGATCATGAATTTTAAGCCTACTTCTTCATTCAAATTAACTGCCGATTTTAACGACGGTGAAAATGATTTTAAAGCCGATTTATCAAAGAAGCTGGATGATAAGAAGGAAGCCGTCAAAGTATTGGAGCATGCCAAAAGTGCGGAATTCCAGGTAGCTGAGGTGCAGAAGAAGCCTACCAAGAGAAATCCGGCCCCGCCTTTCACCACGTCCACATTACAGCAGGAGGCTAGCCGAAAGTTGGGGTTTTCGGTAGCCCGCACAATGAGCCTTGCCCAAAGACTCTATGAAGCCGGTAAAATCACATACATGCGTACAGATTCGGTGAATCTTTCCAATGCCGCGATTGGCTCCGCCAAAAATATCATTCAGGAAAAATTTGGCGAAAAATACCTCAAAACAAGGCAATATCAGACCAAATCGAAAGGTGCACAGGAGGCCCATGAAGCCATTCGCCCTACTTATATGAACAATATGGAAGTTTCAGGCTCCGAGGCTGAGAAAAAACTGTACAATCTGATATGGAAGCGCACAATTGCTTCACAAATGAGCAGCGCAGATTTTGAGAAAACCACCATCAAGATCGATATTTCCAATGATCCCCATCAGTTTATTGCTACCGGTGAGGTGATGAAATTTGACGGATTTCTTAAGGTTTATATGGAATCCACTGATGACGAAAAGGAAGAAGAAAGCAAAGGCTTGCTGCCTGAAGTTAAAAAGGGTCAGAAGCTAAATTGTGTTGGGATCAAGGCAATAGAGCGCTTTACACATCATCCGCCCCGCTATACGGAAGCCAGCCTTGTAAAAAAACTGGAGGAACTGGGAATCGGGCGTCCGTCAACATATGCTCCCATCATTTCTACAGTTCAGGAGAGGGGTTATGTTGTTAAAGAAGACCAGTTTGGTACGCCCAGGAATTACCGGGAGATTTTACTGGATAAGGGTACAATCAGAGAGGAGACTAAGACTGAAATGACCGGTGCGGAGAAGAAAAAACTGTTTCCTAATGATATTGGCATGCTGGTGAACGATTTTTTGAAAGAACATTTTACAGAAGTAGTGAATTACAATTTCACTGCCAATGTAGAAGAGGAGTTTGACCAGATTGCCGAAGGTTTCCTGAAATGGTCTGAAATGATCGATAAGTTCTATCAGCCTTTTCATAAAAAGGTGGAGGAAACTCTTGAAAAATCAGGCAGAAATACGGGAGAAAGAATTTTAGGAACCGATCCGAAGACCGGCCGCCAGGTTTCCGTAAAAATTGGACCTTATGGTCCGATGGTGCAACTAGGTACCCGGGATGAAGAAGAAAAACCAAAGTTTGCCAGCTTGCAGAAAGGTCAGCATATTGAAACCATCACCCTGGAAGAGGCTTTAAAATTGTTCGATCTCCCCCGAAAACTGGGAACCTATGAAGAAAAAGAAGTGGTTGTTTCAACCGGCCGCTATGGGCCATACCTAAAGCATGATTCCAAAAATGTTTCGCTTAAACGTGAGGACGACCCGTTTAAAATCAATCTGGACAGGGCGATTCAATTGATCGAGGAAAAAAGGGAAAGGGACAGGAAGAAAACCATCAAAACGTTTAATGAAGACAAAGATCTGGTTATTCTAAGAGGCAGGTTCGGTCCGTATATAAGTTATAAAGACGGCAATTATCCCATACCCAAAAAAAAGGAGGCGGAGAAGCTGACTGTTGATGAGTGCTATGAATTGATCAAAGATAAGAAGGAACGGGATAAACAGAAAAAATCTTCCCGGAAGCAAACTGCCGGCAGTACTACTTCGAAAAACAAAAGTTCAAAGAAACAAACAACAAAAAAACAATCTACGGGTAAAGGGAGCACAAAAAAGGTGAATGAACAGAAAAAAGGTTCTCAAAGCACAAAAAAGAAAAAGAGTAAACAAAGCTCCCAATCCCAAAAAACTAAGAAGTCTTCCGGTAATAAAGGCTCCAAATAAACATCAGTAAATTTCATGAATCTGAGCGATTATCTTGATCCCCTAAGCAATGATTTGGTTTCATGTCCCGATTGGGAATTCGGGCAACAAGTGGTTATCAATCGCGGGCACCTTTCACTCGACTTACTGAATAAAGGGGATATTGTGGTTGTAGGTATCCCTTATCATATGAGTGGTCAGTTGGAGTATACAGGTTCCGCTGATCTGGTCAGAAAAGAATTGTATTTATTGGCTGCCCATAATTCCCGGAATTGCAAGATATTGGATGCAGGTGACCTGATACCCGGCAGAAATTTAAGAGAGACATTGTTTTCTCTTAAGGAACTTTTGGGTTTGTTAAGAGAAAAAGGAGTTTATATTTTGTTGATCGGAGGCTCAGGTATATTGAATCTTGGCGTATTGATGCATTATGAGTCCGTTTTGGGCAAGTATTCCTATACCATTGTGGAGCCTTGGTTTTCCCTGGCTGATTATAAAAAGTACCACCTTCTGGATTTCAATCTTCTTAATTATTATAATTTGGGAAGCCAGGCGTATTACCTGACTCAGAATCAAAAGGAATGGGTAGAGACAAATCACTACGAAACAAGCAGGCTCGGGAGAATAAGAAGCAATCCGGAAGAAAGTGAGCCTTATTTAAGGGATTCCGATGGGTGCAGTATTTCAATCAATGCTGTTAAGTATGCAGATGCTCCGGGTCAACAGCATTCATATCCCAATGGATTGTATAATGAGGAAGTATGCCAGGTGGCAAAATATGCCGGTCTTGCCAATTTTCTTGGAGTTTTTGGTGTGTTTGACTATTTTCCTTCCGAGGATAAAAACCGGGTTACCGCCAAATTGATTGCCCAGGTGCTATGGTTTTCCATTGCAGGTTATCTGATGAGATATCATGAACATCCTTACTCGGATGATCATTTTCAGAAGTTTTTGGTTAGCTTTGCTGATCATAGAATTACTTTTTATAAAAGTGAACGAACCTCAAGATGGTGGATGGAAATACCGGGAAAAGGAAGTACCGGAAGCCAGGTGTTTTCCTGTAACCGATCTGATTACGATTTGGCATGCCAGCATGAAATACCTGAGCGATATTTCCATGCTTACCAAAAATTTAATTTTTATCAATCATAATGTTTATTTTATCAATTATAGAACTACTTCTACACTAAAAATTCTTTCTAAAAAGTAACCTTAATCCATAAAAATTAGTATAAGGGGGTTGCGTGTGTTATTAACATTTTATGTTGATAAATTTGGGAGGAAAGAATATTTTTATTTTCTTTACGTTTAGTATTAATTCGAGGATACATAAGGTTTATGCGAACTAAAGTACTTTTTATTTTACTCCTAAGCTTGTCTTTAGGGGCAAGTGGTCAACAGGATCCCCAATTCAGCCAGAATATGTTTACGCGGCTGTCTTATAATCCTGCTTACACCGGAAGTCATGGAAAGATCTGTGCGACTGCCTTACATCGACAGCAATGGTATGGTTTTGGCGAAGGCGCACCGGAAATAAGTGTATTTAATTTTGATGCAGCCATCAGTCCTTTCGGTATCGATGCCGGTGTTGGTTTGTCATTGATCCAGGATCAGATAGGGTTCAGCGACAATTTAGGTGCCAAACTATCCTTGGCCTATCGGTTTGAGGTCTGGGATGGTGACCTTGCATTCGGAGTTAACGGAGGGATGATCAATTATTCTTTAACACCTGACTGGGTGATTCCTTCAGGCACATCGGTACATTCAAGTAATGATCCGGCCATCCCGGAGGAAGTTAAAAATGAGATGGCTTTGGATTTGGGAGGTGGTATTTATTATCATACAGATGAAATGTATATTGGGTTTTCGTCCACCCATATCAATGAGCCCACCTTCACCTCGGCGGAAGGAGGGATTAACCCCAGCATTGGAAGGAACTATTATCTGATTTCCGGTTATAATCTACCTGCAGGGGATACAAAATTTGAGTTGAATCCTTCATTATTGGTTCAGTCGGACGGAACCACTTCGCAGATCAGTTTGAATACCCATCTATCCTATAATGAAAAATTTTGGGGAGGCGTTTCAGTAAGGACCGATAAAACGCTCACCGGTATGATCGGAGCCAGGCTATTCGACTGGGTTAGAGTTGGATATTCTTACGATTTAGGTGTTTCAGAGTTTAGCAAGTATCATCAGGGTTCCCACGAAATTATGGTTGGCTTTTGTTTTGATGTAGAATCAGATGAAAGCCCTCAAAAATATAAAAGCATAAGATTTCTATAACATTTTGAACAAATTCACGTAAACAATTATTCTGCTAAAATAAACCTCGATATTATGAAGAAAGTAGCATTAATTATCGTCCTATTCTCAATAATGATAAGTTGTAGCAACTACAATAGTGGTGAATTAACTGGTGTACAGGACCGACCGGATTGGTATGAATCCCAGCCTTATGGAATGGTATTCGTCCCAATGGGAAGCTTTACAATGGGTCCAAGTGATGAGAGTGCTTCATGGGCAATGACTACCAAAACACAGAGGGTATCTGTGGATGCTTTCTGGATGGATGAAACAGAGGTTACCAATAATGAATACAGGCAATTTGTTGAATATGTAAAGGATTCCATTCTTCGAAGAAGACTGGGCGAGCAAATTGACGACTTCCTGATTACAGAAGACCAGTATGGTGATCCGATCGATCCTCCCCGGCTTAACTGGGATACAGAAATTGATCCCAGCGATGAAACCCAGAGGGAAGTTATCAATTCCATGTATTACAACGAGGATGATCGGCTTTTTGGACAAAAACAAATTGATACACGCCAGTTGATGTATGAATATTATTGGATCGATTATCAGCAGGCAGCGAAAAGATCCAATAAATATGACTATGATTCTCAGGAATACGATGGTACAGTTGTTAATGCAGAGGGTGAACGCATGGAGATTGATAGCAGACAATCTTTCATAATGAGAGGCAGAACCAATGTATATCCGGATACACTGGTTTGGGTAAGAGATTTTACTTATTCGTTCAATGAACCTTATACTGATCTTTATTTCTCACATCCTGCTTACGATGATTATCCCGTTGTCGGAGTTAACTGGGAACAGGCACGAGCTTTCAGTATATGGAGAACCAAGTACCTTAATGACTTCCTCAGAAGTGAAGGTGAAGGTACAGTGCAGGACTACCGTCTTCCGACAGAAGCTGAATGGGAATATGCTGCAAGGGGAAAGCTTAATCAGAGTCCATACCCGTGGGGCGGGCCCTACACCAGAAACAAAGAAGGTTGTTTTATGGCAAATTTTAAGCCCATGAGGGGCAATTATGTGGACGATGGTGCGTTAATAAGTCAGCCGGTTGGCACCTATCCCCCAAATGAATACGGATTGTATGATATGGCGGGCAATGTTTCGGAATGGACTTCAAATGCGTTTGACGAGTCATCATATTTTTTCAGTCATGATATGAATCCGGATTATCAATACCATTCAACAGAAGACGATCCAACGGCTATGAAGCGAAAAGTAGTGAAAGGTGGTTCATGGAAAGACGTAGGTTATTATCTCCAAAACGGTACAAGAACCTATGAATATAAGGATACAGCCAAATCATATATTGGCTTTAGATGCGTCAGATCCTATTTAGGTGGTGAAGAGTAAATTTAGAATTAGTATATTATTTGTTTTTAAGCCCAAAATTGTTATGTATTATGAGTATTTCAAAAATTGTTGAATCTGCCGGTTGGAAGAAATTCATGGCGAAAGTTTATGGATTTGGTGCTTCCGTTGTACTTATAGGTGCATTGTTTAAGCTTCAGCATTGGGAAGGTGCAAACCAAATGTTGATTATTGGTTTGAGCACTGAAGCCCTCATATTCTTCTTTTCAGCTTTTGAGCCTATTAAGGAAGAGATTGACTGGTCAATTGTTTATCCTGAACTTGCAGGTATCGAAGAAGACCCGGAAGAAGCCAGAGAAAGGAACCGAGCCAGGAGGCAAGCCATGGCAGATAATCCCGG
>JBNJFN010000109.1:0-9540 GCA_051746885.1 Bacteroidota bacterium
CCTTCAACGCTTTTACTTCCACAGGAAAGGAAATAATTAAAATCCGAACCCACTTCTTCGACAAAACCTGCATATCTGCGTCCACCTCCGCAATTGACATGTTGTTTTCCGAAAGCCCGCGATTTACCTCCTCTGACCTTATTCAGATTACATATCAAACAACGATGGTCAATGGTACTTTGAGAAGCTTCATTCCCGGAAACTTCAACATGATCAATGTTCTTGCTGTAATAAAAAGCCAGCGGAAGTTCGGCGTTTTTAAAATACTTTCTCCACAATTCTATAAAACGGTCTCTTATGGTTAGGTCCATTTCTACCTCTTATTTTTTGATGTGAATAAAGGCAAATTTAGTAAAATTTTACCGTTTATCTTGTTCTTGCGTTGAACAGACACCGGTAATTCTCCTTATATGCTATAAGCAGGATAACCTCTAGCAATACGGTAACATAGCCTGCCAAACCTTCTGCCGGAGCCAGGAAAAGATGGAAAAACAAAATGTTCAGGGCAATGGGTACAAAAAGCAATAACATCAGCGGGACAAAACGGTTGACAAGTAAAAGCACAGCAATGATGATCTCAGCCCCGTAAAGCAAGGGAATCATATAACCCGTTTTTGCCAGAACCCCGAAAAACTCTGATGCCTCTTCCGGCATTGGCGGCATGGGCAAAAACTGCAAAAATCCGTTCAAACCGAATAGAAGAATGATTGCTCCCAGCAGGTATCTGAGCACTTTGATCCAGGTCGATTGTTTATTCATAATGCGATTGTTCTTGGTTCATAATTATTGTTCATACAATAACAATCCTATGTTAGCAAATGTTTTGCTCGCATACATGCATGGTATTTTCGAACAAATTTGGAATGCCTCGCATGCTTGCATGGCGTTTTCCAATGCCGAGAAATCGTCTCGCATGCTTGCATGATGGTTTCCAATGCCGAGAAAACGTCTCGCATGCTTGCATGATGGTTTCCAATGCGGAGAAATCGCCTCGCATGCTTGCACGAAGCTCTCGGACAGATCAATGACAATAAATGGCCACTTAATGACAACAAATGACAATTGTATTTTCCTGCTATCTGACATTCCTGGTTTGCCAATTAATTTTGGCTCCCGCAGAAAGCAAGACCAACTATCATTTAAATGCCTTTTCCAGCAGTCCGTCGCCTGATAGCTTCAGCCGGTCAAAATATTCGGGAGTGGGTTTGCCCATAAGTTTATCCACATACAATTTGGCAAGATATTGCCCGAGCATATATCCCTGGCCCCGCAGACCCAGGAAAAGGCCCAGCCCCGGGTCGATAACCATGCGCGGCTCTACGTAATATCCTGCCCATACGGCCTGAAATCCAACCGAGGACAATTTGGGAATCCAGTTGGTGAATATCTCGGTGGCAATGTTCAAAAAATCCAGGGAGTTAACCTTCAGATTCTTATCCGTCTCGTCAGGCTCTACTGCAGGTGAGGCACAGCCGATAACCTGGCCGGTTTCGGCAAGCTGCTGACCGTACACGGCAATAAAGCCCTTGTAGTTTCTCCTGTCGATCATCATCGGCAGATGGTCGCCGCTAACACCCAGATAAGGCAGTCGCCTGGTAATAAAAGCCTGATGCTTCACGGAGTAAAGGCCGGTCTCAATACCCATCTTACCTGCAAAATCAGGGCCTTCGTGTCCCAAAGCATTGACAAATATTTCAGTATGATACTCCACATACTCCCTGTTGTGGTTTCGAACCAAAACCTTATAGGTATCCCCGTCCTTTTTTACATCGATCACCCTGCAATCCTCTTCTACGGCACCCCCGTGTTCTTCTCCCAGGTCCCGGAGCAGGTCGAGAACCCTGCCCGGTGTGGACTGCCAGCAATTTCTGGCAACCAGCGCCCCCTTATAGGTTTTCAGGTTGGGGTTGAAATGGGGAGAGAGCTCTTTCTGAAAGTCCTTTGATTCGATCATATAAGCATCGGACCACTCCATGGATTTTTCCAGGATTTTGTATATCTCGTCGTTATGGGCAAAAGTGACATACTGTATGGGACGGTAATCGATGTTGGCAATTTCCTGAAGCTCCCGGAAGATCCGGTTGTTATTTTCCGCAATATCGGAAAGTTCGGGCAGGGTAAAATTGGTCCTGCCTCCGGCAATATTACGCCAGGAGGCACCCCTTCCGTAATTGATCAGTACAGGTTCCTGGCCTGCTTCTGCAAGGTAACGGAAAAGTGCACTGCCCGCAATCCCACCGCCGGCAACGAGTGAGGAAACCCTGACCTTCTTTACCTGTGGACCATTCAATAAGGGTTGCACATTTTCATGTACTTCTCTGGGATAGAGCTCACTCATCGATACCTGATTCGCCATAGGGCCTCGTGGCGTAGCCTCTCCTACAAGAAATTTCGAGTATTTGGGCAATACCTGCTTCAGTCGTTTAATACAACGCTTTCCACGGCAAGCACCCATCCCCAAACGGGTAGTATGTTTCACCTCATCCACACTGATGAATTTGCGTTCCCCGATAACCTCAAGTATATCCTTCAGCCTGACATCATCACAGTGGCAGATATACGATTCCGTTTCATAAGCGTCTTCACAAGATTCAAAACGCAGGGGTTCCGGATAAGAAGCTTTGGCAATAAAACCCCGAACTTTCATCAGTTCCTCGCCGTGCAGATCATACGATTTTACCCGTGCTATATGGGTTTTGTTCGGCTTCCTCAGTATTTTTTCCACCCGGCCTTCACCAAGCTTTTGACCGTGGTTGTCCACAAGATAAACCGCTGTCCCTTCCTTTGCCTCAATTTCTATGGGCAAAAAAACACTGTCTTTCTTTAGATTGTAGCCGAAAATGGCCAGACCGGGACACTGATATACGCACTGCATGCAGCCTGTGCATTTTTCATAATCAATTACAGGGGCTGTGCTGGTTGACGACTTAGTAATGGCACGGTAAGGACATACAAACGCACAGGGATTACAGGCAAAACCATACAGACAATCAATGATCACGAAAGGCTTTTTCTCCCTGCGTTCTTTCGAAGGCTTGTAAGGTTCATCCAGAACCCTGACCGGCTCCTGCTGCGAATCAATATATTCTTTGGAAATTTTCAAATAATCCTCATAATGGTATCTTTTCCCCATCTCCTCAAGTATTTCATAGGCTACCTGCTTTCCTCTCATTACAGCACTGGTTCCTTCTCCAATACGGATCGCATCGCCCGCTCCGTGGCAATCTCTTCCGAAAATCTCTTTGCCCTTGGTAAACAATCCATCATCCGACATCAAACCCGTACATATATTGATGGCATCAATGTCTTCAATCACCTTTTCAGTGCCGGGGACGGGTTCAAAATTCTTCGATTCCGCAACCACAGCTCCGGTGATACCGTTGTGATTTTCATTGGGAATGGCCTTCAGCAACTGGTGGGAAGTGATGATGGGTATACCCAGTCGCCGCACACGGCTGGCCTGAACGGGAAATCCCCCTTCAACCGGGAGTGCTTCAAGGATGGCCTTCACGTTGGCACCTGCCTGGGTCAACTGATATGAAGTAAGGTAACCGATATTTCCGGCTCCTACTGTCAGCACATTCTTTCCCAGAAGAGTCCGTTCAATGTTCATCATTTTTTGAACCACAGCAGCGGTGTATACGCCCGGAATATCATCATTTTCAAAAGGCGGCATAAAAGGTACCGCACCGGTGGCAACCACCAGGTGGGCTGCATCTACAAAATATATCTCCCCGGTTTCAATATTTTTAACGGCCAGACGTTTCCCCTCCAGAATATCCCACACTGTTGAATTAAGGAAGATACCGGTATGATCCTCGCCTGCAAGCTCGCGGGCTATATCAAATCCCCGCATCCCACCATATTTCTTTTCTTTCTCAAAGAAAAAAAACTGGTGGGTTTGCATGAGAAACTGACCACCCACCTTTTCATTATTATCGATCACCAGGTTATCAATGTGATGCTCATTGAGCACTTCCCGGGCTGCCAGGCCTGCCGGCCCGGCTCCTACAATAGCCACATCCGTTTTATACACATTCTGAGGTTGGCCGGCAGGAACCTCTGTCTGGTGGGGCTCATAATCAGGAGGAATCTCATGGACCTCGTCTACATGATCCACCCGTGTGATACAGATCCTATGAACCTCGCCGTCAACGATCATCTCGCAAGCACCACATTTTCCTATACCGCATTCAAGACTACGGCTTCTTCCTTCCAGGCTATGTGAATGCACGGGAAATCCGGCCTGATGCAAAGCCGCTGCAATAGTCAGCCCTTTTTCACAGGTAATGGGATGGCCTTCATAAGAAAAAGTAATGGTTTCTCTTTGCTCTATATCCAGAATAGGGTGTCCTGTAATGGAATACATTAAAAATTCCTTTTAAATTAATAGGAATGAAGATCAAAAAACCCCTGTGATTTTTCAATGACTTTTATCAGGACAATGATTAATAGCGAAAAAGGGGGTATGGTTCTTTTGTGAGGCAATAGGAAAGAATTTCGGTTTTAAATCTAACAAAAAGATGGCGTTTTTATATCAGTTTATTGCTTGCGCTCCATGCCAATACAGTGCCTTTTGATATGACAACAGTTGGAGCGCTTTAAGTTCTGGTGCCTGCGCCCCGGGCGCTGCCCGGGGTTACTTTATTCAACCCCTCCGGGGTTTTACCCAGACAGTACCTTTGTGCCTTTCATGACGGAATCCCTGCTATTTCCATTTCCCCTTTCATCTATCCGGATTGAATGATTTACATAACAAAATATTCAGCAACGAAGGAGGACTATTAATCCTGGCAGCCCCGAACTCCTCCCTTTTCAAGGGAGGTTAGGGAGAGTACGCCAATGAAGAGGTTTGCGCTTCCTTCGACTTCTAAATATATGATGTTGCTTTTCGGAAAAATTTCCTCGTTATGCGCCGGTCGGACGGGTTGGGGATGTCAGCGAAAGAGCAGATCCATGGTAAGCCAAACCAAAGGCTAATAAGATTTCCAATACAATCAAAGTTAGGTTATAGCATATGACTAAAGAACTCCTTTCGTTGCTTTTTATATCGGTTTATTGCTTGCGCTCCATGTCAATTCAGTGCCTTTATATCTGACAACAGTTGGAGCGCTTTTATGTTCTGGTGCCTGCTCCCCGGGCGCTGCCCAGGGTTACTTTAAATTTTGAAATCTCATCCCTATAATCAAGGACTCCATGAACTGATTTAAAAAAATTGCCAGATAAGTTGACAATTTGACAACATTTTATTATGTTTGTTCGTATTAAATAAACAGCAGATGCATGTTATAACTTTCAAAAGATTTAACGAGCATATAAAAATATGAGATTATGAATATATTAGACAGACCAAAGCTTATTAAAAGCGAACAGGAATATGATGAAGCCCTGAATAGAATAGAGCAGATTCAGGATGCTGTTCCCGGAACGGAAGAGGGAGATGAATTGGAATTATTGACCCTCCTTGTGGAACAATATGAGGAAGAACATTATGACATTCAGGATGTCGATCCAATAGATGTAATTGAATATTATCTGGAGGAAAACGGACTTAAACGAAAAGATCTGATTGGAATCATAGGAGATAAAACAATGGTTTCAAAAATAATGAACAGAGAAAGGAATTTAAATCTCAGAATGATTAAAAACTTACACGAAAAATTACGTATTCCCTATAAACTGCTCATTCAATAAATATCATAAACTATAGAAGGAAAATAACACAATATAAATTTTTCTGTAAGCTGCTGACGAACATTAATTTTTCCCTATGTGCTTTCCCTATGTTCCTTACTATGGTTCAAAATATTCAATCTGTTCAAATATGGCTCACAATATTTACCGTAAAAAAATCCCGGCATCTTCTACCGGGATTTTTCCATTCAACCAAACCATTATGCTGAACTACTGACCTAAATAAGTTTTCAGCAATTTACTTCTTGAGCGATGTCTAAGCTTTCTGATGGCTTTCTCCTTGATCTGGCGTACCCGCTCACGGGTCAAACCAAACTTGTTGCCAATCTCCTCCAGTGTCACATCGGGCACACCAATGCCAAAAAAGTGTTTGACAATGGCCCTTTCCCTTGCCGTTAATGTGGAAAGCGTTCTTTCCACCTCGTTGTTAAGCGACTCCCTGATCAGGGTATTGTCGGTTTTCGGTGCATTTTCATTGGGCATGACATCGAGGAGACAATTCTCCTCATCATCACCAAAGGGAGCTTCCACGGACATTTGCTTTCCACTGACTTTCATGGTCTCGGCTATCTTTTCACTGGGCAGATTCAATGTATCGGCCAATTCTTCTTCTGAGGGTGTTCTTTCATTCTTCTGCTCAAGTCTTACCTGCTCTTTATTGATCTTATTCAGTGAACCTACCTGGTTAAGAGGTAAACGGACGATTCTGGATTGTTCGGCAAGCGCCTGAAGTATCGACTGCCGGATCCACCAAACGGCATAGGAAATGAACTTAAATCCCTTGGTCTCATCAAATTTTTTGGCTGCCTTGATCAGTCCCAGGTTGCCTTCATTGATCAGATCGGGCAGACTGAGCCCCTGATTCTGATATTGCTTGGCAACTGAGACCACAAAACGGAGGTTGGCACGGGTAAGCTTTTCCAATGCAGCCTGATCGCCCTGTCGGATCCTTTGAGCCAATTGTACTTCTTCATCTACCGTCAGAAGATCTTCCCGGCCAATCTCCTGTAAATATTTGTCCACGGAAGCACTTTCTCTGTTTGTGATTGATTTTGTGATCTTTAATTGTCTCATTGGCCATAAATTTTAGGGTTTACACCAAGATATTTGTTTATAAACAAATATAATATTTCATTGAAACAATCATGAATTTTATCAGGAAAATCTCTGCTACACTCGCTAGCTTCCAAGTAAATTAAAAGACCGGATCATTGGTAAAACTCCAATGATCCGGCCTATATTGTATATTTCAGGAAAAATCTTATGTTTCCTCAGGCCCTATTTTTCGACCTGGTAAACGTATACGTAATCGCCGTCGGGATATAATCCTTCAAGTTCCAGTCTCGAACCCTCGGGAACCTTCTTATATATTTGTTTAATATCATTCACACTACTTATCTCCTTACCATTAACGCCGATAATGATAAATCCTTCCCGGATTCCGGCTTCACTAAGCTTGCCCTCTTCGATACTTACAACCTGTACGCCATTTGAAACACCGGTTCTTTGTTTTTCCTGATCATCTATTTCCTGGAATTCGGCGCCCAGCTCATCCAAACTCTCCTGACCTGTTATCACTTCAGTACTACCTTCTCTGTTACGTAAAGTGACGTCCAATTGCTGCTTTTCTCCGTCTCTTATTACGGTAATTGTGACTTCATCCCCGGGGTCATAGCTGTTGATGGTGAGTTGCAATTCAGTTGGCTTGTTGACTTTTTTGCCATCAACACTGATAATTACATCATTGGGTTTAATTCCGGCCTCATAAGCGGCACCATCTCGTTTAACACCCATAACCAATACGCCTTCTTTGGTTTCCAGGCCTAATTGCTCTACACGCTTTTTTACACGTTCATCATCTGAATCTACCTCAACAATGCTGACTCCAAGCATAGCACGCTGCACTTCTCCGTACTTGATCAGGTCTGCTACCACATCTTCAGCAATAGAAGCCGGAATGGCAAAGGAATAGCCGGCATAGGAACCGGTGGGAGACGCAATGGCGGAATTGATGCCGATCAGCTCCCCTTCAATATTAACAAGTGCACCTCCGCTGTTGCCTTTGTTTACGGCAGCATCAGTTTGTATAAACGATTCAATGGACATTTTGCCTTCCCTTCTGCGCTGACTTAAAATATCTATACTCCGTCCTTTCGCACTAATAATGCCTGCAGTTACGGTCGTTCCAATATTAAAGGGGTTACCGACCGCCAGGACCCACTCCCCCAATTTGATATCCTCGGAATTGCCAAATTTGAGATGGGGCAGATTATCGACATCATCGTCCTCAATCTTCAACAATGCAATATCTGTGACCGGATCGGTTCCAACTAATTCGGCATTGTAATCTTCCTCATTGCTTAGGGTAACAGAAACTTCATCCGACTCTTCCACTACGTGGTTATTCGTTACGATGTAACCATCCGGGGAGATGATAACCCCAGAGCCAAAGCCTTCCACTTCACGCTCACGCTGCTGGGGCATTTGATCATCGAAGAAAAACCGGTATAAAGGATTTGTTGGTTGCTCCCGTGTAAATTGTGTTGTGACGTGCACTACAGCAGGAACCGTGTTCTCTGCTGCCAGTGTGAAATTGAAGCTTTCAGCCTTAAAATCGGCCGGCAGATTGGCGAAATGTATCCCGTTGGTATCATTTTGTCTCAATCGTTCGGCAGCATCGAAACGGCTCTGCGAATCACTGTTATTGTTCAGGCTCGAATAAATCATCACCGTAAGCAATGCAGCCAGGATTGCTATTACTACTGTTCCAATATGCTTTCTTATATTCATAACTAAAGGTTTTTAAGATTCCAGTTTTATATTTGTGGGTTAAGATAACAAAATATATGCCTGCGTCTAATTTAATTTTTAACTTTAACATAAATTAACAGGGCCCATGTCGCAACAATTCCACAAATATCACGGTGCCGGGAACGATTTCATCCTCATCGACAACCGGCAAAACACATTCATACCTGACAATAATGTCGTAGAACGTTTGTGCAGAAGAAAATTCGGCATCGGAGCCGACGGGCTGATGCTGCTGGAAAGCTCGGGAGAAGCGGATTTCTACATGCGATATTTCAACTCCGACGGCAAGGAGAGCACCATGTGCGGCAACGGCGGCAGATGCATCGTAGCTTTTGCTCACGATCTGGGAATTATTGACAGAAAAACCCTTTTCCTGGCCACCGATGGGGCGCATGAGGCAGTGATCAGGGATGACAACCTGATCGCCCTTAAGATGCAGGATGTTGAACGGGTCAAAACCTCCGACGATCACTACTTCATGGATACCGGCTCACCCCACTACGTCCGCTTTGTTGATAACCTGTCAAAAGTACCCGTTTATGAGGAAGGAAGAAAGATCCGCTACAATACCGGCATCTCCGAAACGGGCACCAATGTCAATTTTGTATCCTTTGAAAAAGAGGGGCTGATATCAATCCGCACCTACGAAAGGGGCGTTGAAAATGAAACCCTGGCATGCGGAACCGGTGCGGTAGCTTCTGCCATCAGTGCATACCTGCGCTCCCAAACTGACAAAACTTCATACACCATCAACGCCCTGGGCGGCAGACTCGAGGTGTCGTTCGAACCGACAGAGAACCGATTTACGAATGTTTGGCTGATTGGGCCTGCGGAGTTTGTTTTCTCTGGGAATTTTTTTCTGCAAGAGGTTGACAAAAGAGTTTGAATGTTGGTCAAAAGGCGCAAAGCGCCATAAAGAGAGAGGTTCCTTAATTGCTATCTATATTTTTGCCCTTTATAGCCCGATTGTTTAAGATATTGGATGAAAGCACGGATTTTTTGACTTTCATTTTTTAGCAAGGCATAGGGTTCTTT
>JBNJFN010000110.1:0-9515 GCA_051746885.1 Bacteroidota bacterium
GAATTTCCCCCAATAAGCAATCGAAGATTTCTGGTTATGGATTATAACAATATTATGTAAACTCACAGACATTAACATTAAATTAGGGATTAAATATAATAATATATTGTGAACATTATCCGTTAAACCCCTGTTTGATTTATTCGAAAATTAGAATTAATTGTTTCATAAAATTTTGTTGACAACTAATTTTCTATAATAAAATAAAAATTATAGCTTTGCAATTCAATTTATTTCAATAAATATTGTCTAATTTACTAACTATTAAGAAAAAAAACTACATGACAGGAAAAAATTTAAAAGAAGAAGAGTACAACCAGGAAACACAGAAGAGTGCTGACAACGAGTCACTGGAAAACAAAAACATTGAAGTACAGGAAGAACAAGACAATCCACATTACCACACCATTGAAACAGCAGGAAGTGGAGAAACTCCCGTTGAACCCCCTAAAGAAGAAGAATTTGATTGGGAAAACTTCGAACAGGAGCAATCGGAATACGATCCTCAGGAAAAGAAAAAATATGAGGAATTATATGACAAAACCCTTTCCACCATCAAGGAAAAAGAAGTGGTGGAAGGTACCGTGGTTTCCGTTACCAAAAAAGAAGTTGTGGTTAACATTGGCTATAAATCAGAAGGGGTTGTTAGCCGGAATGAACTAAGACACAGACCCGATATAAAACCCGGTGATACAATAGAAGTTTATATAGAAAGTCAGGAAGACAAGGACGGACAACTCATACTTTCTCACAAAAAAGCCAGAACGTTAAAGGCTTGGGAAAAAGTCAACCAAGCTTATAACCACGATGAGATCATACAGGGATATATCAAGTGCCGTACCAAAGGCGGTATGATTGTTGATGTTTTCGGAATAGAAACCTTCCTTCCCGGCTCACAGATTGATGTAAAACCCATTAGAGACTATGATGCTTTTGTAGGAAAAACAATGGATTTTAAGGTTGTAAAAATCAATCATGAATTCCGGAATGTTGTAGTATCCCACAAAGCCATTGTTGAGGAAGAACTTGAACAGCAGAAGAAAGAAATCATTTCTAAACTTGAAAAAGGACAGGTACTGGAAGGTACTGTCAAAAATATAACTTCATATGGAGTATTTATCGACTTAGGAGGAATTGACGGCTTGATTCACATCACCGATCTTTCCTGGGGGCGTGTCAATCACCCCGAAGAGATCGTTGAACTGGATCAGAAGCTAAACGTAGTAATTCTTGACTTTGACGATGAAAAGAAACGCATTGCACTTGGGCTGAAGCAGCTTACACCGCATCCATGGGATTCACTGGATCCAAATCTGAAAGTAGGCGATGTTGTAAAAGGCAAAGTTGTAGTATTGGCCGATTACGGAGCTTTTGTCGAAATACAGCCAGGTGTTGAAGGACTGATCCACGTTTCAGAAATGTCATGGTCACAACATCTGCGTAGTGCCCAGGAATTTCTACAGGTAGGAGATGAAGTGGAAGCACAGATTCTTACACTCGACCGGGAAGAAAGAAAAATGTCACTGGGCATCAAACAACTGAAACCTGACCCATGGGAAAACATTGAAGAAAAATATCCCGTTAACAGCAAGCATAAAGCAACCGTCAGAAATTTTACCAACTTCGGAGTATTTGTCGAACTTGAAGAGGGAGTTGACGGGTTAATTCACATATCGGACCTCTCATGGACCAAGAAAATCAATCATCCTGCGGAATTTGTATCTATCGGGGATGAAATAGAAGTAAAAGTTCTTGAAATCGATAAAGACAACCGTAGATTGAGCCTTGGACATAAACAGCTTGAGGAAAATCCATGGGACGTCTTTGAAGAAGTCTTTACCGAAGGTTCCATTCATGAAGGAACGGTTATCGATGTATTTGACAAGGGAGCCTTGGTAGCTCTGCCCTATGGAGTGGAAGGATTCGTAGCACCCAAACACTTGGTTAAAGAAGACGGAAATAATGCTACAGTAGACGAAAAGCTTCTTTTCAAAGTAATAGAGTTCAACAAAGAAGGCAAGAAAATAGTGCTTTCCCACCGCCGGGTTTACGAAGACGAAAAGCGTGAGAAAGAAAAGGCACAGACCAAGTCCACCAGAAAGAACATGAAAAAGGTCAATAAAAATGTAGAAAAAACTACCTTAGGGGATATTTCAGATTTGGCTTCCCTGAAGGATGAGATGCAAACTCAGAGCAAAGCCGAAGCCAAGAAAAAAGCTGAAGAATGGGAAGAAAAAGCTAATGTTCAAAAAGAAGGTAAGACTGAGGAAGAGACCGGAGAAAAAGAGGAAAAGGAAGCACAAAAGCAGGATTCCGACGTAAACGACACTGAACAAAAAGAAACAAAATCAAAAACAGAAGAAGAGGCGCAGCAGGAAGAAACCAAGACAGAAGAGAAATCTGCTGACGAGGAAGAACAATCTAATATTCAGAACCAGACTGAAACAGAAAAGGAAAAAGAAGAAAACAGGAATGTAGAAGCGAAAAAAGAAGAAAATGAAGGAGGGGAAGAAAAAGAGGAGAACAATGAAGATGAAGTGAATAAAGAAAGCGGCAATGAAGAAGAGAAGCAATAATCTTTATAACAAACATTCCCTATTTCATGGAATTTAATATTGAAAAACAAGATAATCATACATCCATACAGGTTTTAACCGAAAAACTTGATACGAATGTAGCTCCTGGCCTGAAATCAGAATTGGTACTCATATCAGGAAAGGGAGAAAAGAACATTATCATTGATCTTGGCAAAGTGAAATATTGTGATTCCAATGGGTTAAGCGCTATTTTAGTTGCCAACAGGTTGTGCAAAAATGCCAACGGGACTTTTGTACTGACGGGTTTAAATGACGCTGTTGACCGACTGATAACCATTTCGCAGCTAGATACTGTTCTGAACATTGCCTATAGTAAAGAAGAAGCAGAAGAGATCATCAAAGTAGAGGAAGAAAACAGAAAATCAGATAAAAGTGAAGACAAATAAGCGTTGACTTGAAGTTTGAACTGACAATATTGGGTAGTAGCTCTGCTTTACCAACTTCTCAAAGAAACTTAACCGCTCATGTGCTCAATGTATATGAGCGGTTATTTTTAATCGATTGTGGCGAAGGGACACAAATACAGCTCAGGCGCAATAAGATCAGGTTCGGAAAAATCAATCATATCTTCATAAGCCATCTCCACGGTGATCATTTCTATGGCTTATTCGGTCTGATTTCCTCATTCAACCTGCTTGATCGTACTAACGATCTTCATATATACGCTCATAAGCCCTTAAAAAACGGGATCGATTACATCAGGAAAAACTTTGAAGGAGCATTGAATTATAACATCCACTTTCACCCCATAAACCCGGATGAAAAGGAGCTAATCTATGAGGATAAACGCGTGGAAGTATATTCATTTCCCTTAAAACATAAAGTCCCCACCTCCGGGTTTCTGTTTGCTGAAAAACCGCGATTGCCGAATATCAAAAAAAGCTATGTGGAAAAATATAACATTTCCGTAAAAAACATTCATCACATCAAAAACGGTGGTGATTACACAAAACCTGACGGCAGAATAATTCCGCATGCAGATATTACCGAACCCCCCTATCGTCAAAGAAGTTATGCTTTTTGTTCTGACACCGCCTATTACGAGAAGATAATACCTGTAATACAGAATGTGGACCTTTTATATCATGAAGCCACCTTTCAGGAAGAACATAAAGAGGAAGCAGAAAGGACCCTGCATTCCACCGCCAAACAAGCTGCAGAAATAGCCAGAAAAACTCAGGCACAAAAACTTATTGTCGGGCATTTTTCAGCCCGCTATAAAAATATTGATAACCTGATCAACGAAGCAAGAGAAATCTTCCGGGAGACCATTCCTGCCGAGGACGGAAGGGTTTATAAAATTAAACCTTACCGGATAAAAAGATCCCAAAACGAATAGGTTAAGGACACCTATTCAAATGAAAATCAAAATTCAACTTTAAAAATAGGGATTTCATAAAGAATTCCCTATTTTTGTTTCCCAATTTTACATACTTCCTAAAAAAGATCAGATGCAGGAACGTATCATTATATTGGATTTTGGGTCACAGTATACACAGCTTATTGCAAGAAGGGTGCGAGAACTGAATGTATATTGTGAAATTTATCCATTCAATAAAATCCCTGAACCGGATGAATCTGTTAAAGGGGTTATTTTATCAGGCAGTCCCTTTTCCGTGCGTGATAAAAATGCACCTCGGGTTAATCTGGAAAAGATTAAAGGAAAAATACCCATGCTGGGTATCTGTTATGGTGCCCAATATATAGCCAATAACTACGGAGGGAAAGTGCTGGGTTCTGAATCAAGAGAATACGGAAGGGCCAATCTAAGCTATATTGATCGACAATTTGAGCTTCTGAGAGATGTAAAGCCAAATACCCAGGTGTGGATGTCCCATGGAGATACCATAGCTCAATTACCCGAGGATTATAAAATTACCGCAAGTACGAAAGATGTTGAGGTGGGAGCCTATAAAAATAAAAGAGAGCCCACTTACGGGATACAATTCCATCCTGAAGTGTATCATACCCTTGAAGGAAAAAAGATCCTGGAGAACTTTGTTTTGGATATTTGTGGGTGCAAACAGGACTGGACCCCGGAAGTTTTTGCCGAAATAACCATCAAGCAGCTTAAAGAGCAACTGGGAAACGACAAGGTACTTCTGGGACTCTCAGGGGGAGTGGATTCTTCTGTTACTGCCACCCTTCTCCATGAAGCCATAGGAAAAAATCTCGTTTGTATCTTTGTAGACAATGGATTGCTTCGGAAAAATGAATTCCAGAAAGTACTTGATTCCTATAAGGATATGGGGCTAAACGTAAAAGGAATTGATGCAAAAGAAAAATTTTATAACGACCTGAAAGGTGTCATCGATCCAGAGGAGAAACGAAAGATCATTGGCAGGAATTTTATAGAAGTATTTGATAGTGAGGCAAAAAAAATAAAAAATATCAAATGGCTTGCCCAGGGAACCATATATCCTGATGTAATCGAATCCGTTTCTGTAAACGGTCCCTCCGTAACCATCAAATCACATCACAATGTTGGAGGACTTCCGGATAAAATGAATCTCAAAGTGGTTGAACCCCTCAGGTTGTTGTTCAAGGACGAAGTAAGAAAAGTAGGTGAAACACTGAATGTCAAAGACGAGTTAGTACACCGGCATCCCTTCCCCGGTCCCGGCCTGGGAATACGTATCATTAGTGACGTCACACCCGAAAAAGTTCAGTTACTTCAGGAAGCCGACGATATCTTCATCAATGGATTGGTGAAGCATAATTTGTATGATAAAGTTTGGCAGGCTGCAACTATACTGCTCCCAATACAATCAGTAGGCGTAATGGGGGATGAAAGAACATATGAAAATGTTGTTGCATTAAGAGCAGTTACTTCAACAGATGGAATGACAGCCGACTGGGCTCATCTGCCCAATGATTTTCTGGCAGAGATATCCAGCAAAATAATCAACCGGGTAAAAGGCATCAACCGGGTAGTATACGACATCAGTTCAAAACCCCCTTCAACAATAGAATGGGAATAGATATTAATTTTTATTATATTTGTTAGCTTTACCATACAGCAATCCATGAAGCAAAATCCTGAAATAATAAAACATCAGGGTTATTTGGACTATCAAATAACGGGAAAGTTTATTGAAAAACTGGAACAGATCAGCAAACAACTGAAACTGAAAAAATCTACCCACAGGAAAATCGTCACCTTAATGATCGAAATCATTGAAAATAATTATAAATACGTCAATGAATTAGAAGATCATATACTCAGTAAATCCCATGAAAAACCATATTTCCTTTTAAAAAAAGAAGGAGATTACTTCAAGCTCGAATCCGGAAATCCCATTCTTAAAAAAGATGCGGAAACTTTAAAAAAGAAGATTGACTACATCAATCAACTGCCTTACGATGAATTGCAGGAGCTTTACAAAAACACTATGGCCAATGGAATTTATGAAAATAAGAAGGGGGCAGGTTTAGGCATCATAAAAATGACCAAAATCTCAAAAAATAATATCCATTATACAGTAGTCGATATTACGAAGAATTTAGCCTATTACACCATCGAGATTTTTATTCCTTTAAATCATAATACATAGAGTTTATGGCAGAAAGATTATACATAGCAGCCACCCGATATACTCCCGAAGTTGACTTTGATCCAAAAAAACATAAATTCAAGATGGTTGGTGTTTCACGACCTGAAGACGCTTATGAATTTTTTGAACCTATTCTTTCCTGGGTGGAGAGCTATATAAAAATGACGCTGGAAGACTACGAGCAAAACAAATTGCTAAATGAAACGTTTATTATAATGTTTGATTTTGAATATATGAATTCTTCCTCCTCCAAGTACATTTTCCAAATTATTTCCAACTTCAAAAAGTTTTATGAAAAGCGACTTAATTTAAACATCTTTTGGTACTATGACGATCCCGACGATCAAATTCTGGAGGATGGTGAGGATTTTAGTGAAATCATCAACATTCCGTTCAACTTTTTAATCAGAAATAATTAATGCTAAAGTCAATAACTATGTCAACATTAAGAAGAAACATCATGCTCCTCCCCTTGCTTATCGTGTTTATGATACCCAAATCAGGGGATGGGCAGATTTTTAACGATGATATGTACAAATTTGGTAAAGCCCTCCATTCTATCTCTTCTTATTATATTGATTCGGTAGACCGTTCACAACTGGTTGAAAAAGCAGTCAAAGAAATAATTTCCGATCTGGACCCGCATACCACCTACTTAACCAAAGAAGAAGTGCAGGCTATGAATGAACCTCTTCAGGGAAATTTTGAAGGGATTGGTATCCAATTCAATATTCATAAAGACACCATATATGTTATATCCCCTATTTCAGGTGGACCCTCCGAGAAAGTCGGTATTCAGGCCGGAGATCGCATTGTCCGGATTGACGATGAAACGGTGGCCGGAATCGGCATCTCTAACTCCGGTGTGCGGGACAAGCTGCTCGGTGAGAAAGGGAGCAAGGTGGATGTAACCATTAAAAGACCCGGCATGGAAGAATTACTGAATTTTACCATAACACGGGACAAAATACCCATCCATAGCATGGAGGCATCATACATGACTGATGATAACACTGGTTATATTAAGCTTAACCGGTTTGCCCAGACCACCAATGACGAATTTACATCGGCTGTAAAAAACTTAAAAAAAGAAGGTGCCAATTCATTCATCCTTGACCTCAGGGGTAACGGCGGGGGTTACCTGGAACAAGCCATTGAACTGGCGGATGAATTCCTGAATGAAGACAAACTCATTGTTTATACGGAAGGCTTAAAGGTAAAAAAAGAAGAAAATCATGCCACAAAAGAAGGGATCTGCAAAAATGAAAAGCTCGTAATCCTGATTGATGAAGGTTCGGCCTCGGCCAGCGAAATTGTTGCCGGAGCCGTCCAGGACTGGGACCGGGGACTTATTATCGGCAGGCGATCATTCGGCAAAGGCTTGGTTCAAAGACCCGTTTCATTGCCAGACGGTTCAATGATCCGACTCACCGTAGCCCGTTATCATACACCAACAGGGCGTGCCATTCAAAAACCCTATCAAAACGGGCGACAGGATTATAAAAAAGATATTCTTCAAAGATTCAATAAAGGAGAGATGAGTTCGTCAGATAGTATAGATTTTCCCGATTCCCTGAAATTTCATACCAAGGTCAATGAAAGGCTTGTTTACGGAGGTGGTGGAATTATGCCGGATATCTTTATTCCGCTTGATACCACTTCTTATTCCAATTATTTGGATCAACTCATCCAAAAGGGAGTGATCAATTCCTATATATTGAATTATATTGATAACAACAGGGAAACCTTGCAGAACGAATATTCGTCCTTCGACCATTATAAAGAACAGTTTGAGATAACCGGAAAGATGATGGATGATCTGGCGAACATGGCAACTGAAGAAGGAATTGAACTCAATAAAGAGGAGTTCAAACATTCCGGAGAGGAGATTAAACTTCAACTAAAAGCACTAATAGCAAGAGACATGTGGGACATGAATGAATATTTCCAAATAGTAAACGAACATGATGATGGATACCGGAAAGCTAAAGATGCACTTAACAACTGGGATCAATATTCAGAGAATTATCTGGAAGAGTAACCTAAATAGTGTTTGTCCATAAAGTCAAATAGATTTGAAAGAGTCTCGTCTAGAATGTTCGCTGGCAAGGCTTGCGAGTTTTTCATGCCAGGAGTTTACTTGATGTAAATGACTGGCATGAAAAACGAGCGTAACGCAGCCAGCGGACGTTATAGACAGACTCTAAATACTGATGCCTTTAATATCCCTATAAAGGTCAACAGCATACAGGTCGGTCATTCCCGATACAAAGTCGAGGACCGACCTGACCTTTTCATATACCGTAGATTCATCTCTTGTTATAAACTGATTCGGGATCAAGGAAAGCAGCTTCTGTGAATAATTATACTGCGGATTCCTCATGGCATAAATAAATTCTTCCAGCAAGGTTCCCAGTACATTAAATCCGGTGAGCTCAATCTTAACCACCGATCTATGATTGTATATTTCACGAAATGCTAAGCTCTTACAGGCTTTAAAGGCTTGCTGGGATCTTCCTTCTAATCTGTCAATCAGAGATGAATTAAAATCGCCCTGCAGAATGCAGTCATGAAAAGCTAGAAAAATATCGGCCGTTTCAGTCACCAATTTATTGATTACCGAAGCCCTCAGATAAGCAACCTGCTCATTCAGATCGGTTACTTCCCGAAATACCTGATCCTTTCTTTTCAGAAAAGCTTTATCCTCTTGTCCATCAAAAAAACTCAACAATAAATCAAAAGTTTTATTCCTATCCAGAATATTAAGTTTATGGGCGTCTTCAATATCCATAATCTCATAACAGATGTCATCAGCCGCCTCAACAATATAAACCAAAGGGTGCCGGGCATATTTCAACGGCGCCTCAGAAATCTTCTCTAAATCAAGCTCATTAGCTATCTTTTGAAAGGTATGCTTTTCAGATTGAAAGTATCCGTATTTCCTGGTATTCAGTTCTGATCCGTAAGGATATTTGATCAGGGAAGCCAGAGTAGTATAGGTCAGTGCAAAACCTCCTTCTCTCCTGCCCCTGAATTGATGGGTCAATAAACGAAGGGCATTGGCGTTTCCCTCAAAATTGACCATATCATTCCATTCTTCGGGAGGCATCTCATGCTTTAAATGCTTTCCCGCTCCTTCCTCAAAATATTTTGAAATGGCATCCTCCCCGGCATGACCAAACGGAGGATTTCCCATATCATGGCAAAGACAAGCCGCCCCTACAATAGAATGCAGTTCATTCAATATATCTTTATCTGAAATATCCGCTCTGTTCTGAAGTTTCATCGCCACCCGGTTCGCAATGGACCTCCCGACGCTGGCCACTTCCAGACTATGAGTCAGCCTGTTGTGAACAAAAATGCT
>JBNJFN010000111.1:0-9514 GCA_051746885.1 Bacteroidota bacterium
TCTCCAAACGGCTACCACCGGGGAGTTCTATTGAAACATTAAATGCGCCACCCTGGGATTTAGGCATGAATTCACTCCCTACACGGGGTAATAAAAAGATGGCAAGGCCAATCAAACCTGCACTGAGACCAATAACGAGCCACCGGTTATTGAGAATTCCGTTCAGCCATCTGCCATACCATCCTATATTTACGGATTTTAATGTTTTTTTCTTTTCTGTTTTAATCCACTTGTCAGTCAATACCGGTATAACCAGCAGGGCAACGAACAGGGAGGACAAGAGAGAAAATGCCACGGTCCAGGCTTCTTCCTTGAATAATTCCCCCGATTCGCCATGCAGATATACAATTGGGAGAAATACTACAATGGTGGTCAGTGTGGAAGCGGTAATGGCTCCTCCCACTTCTGCCGTACCTTCTATGGCAGCATCTTTTACAGAGGATCCCTGTTCGATATGCCGGAATATATTTTCAATTACCACAATGGCATTGTCTACCAGCATACCGGCACCCAGGGCAAGGCCGCCTAATGTCATTACATTCAGGCTTAAGCCATTAAAATACATGAGGTTGAAAGTGGCAATGATCGAGATGGGAATGGCCACGGAAACTATGAGTGTTACCCGCAACCGCCGTAAAAAGATGAAAAGCACAAAAACGGCCAGTAATATACCAATAAGAGCAGTGTTTTCTACTTCACTAATGGCCTGACCGATATATTCTCCCTGGTTTTCCACTACTGTAAATTGGTATCCCGGCAAAGCCCGGTTGAGATCATTCAGGGCCTCATCCACCAGTTTTACCACGTCAACGGTATTTTTACCCTGCTCTTTGTAAATGGCAAGCCCGATACACCGTTCACCATTGAGGTAAACCATGTTCTCGGGTTTTTTATTTTTTATTTGCACATCAGCTACTTGCTCGAGGGTAACAGGAATATTTGTGGCTTCATTGTTGAAGAAAGTTTTCTGTTGGTATCCCACAATCAGGTTGCGAAAATCTTCCACCTTTTCCAATAAGCTTTCTCCCGTAACAAGATATTCCGTTCCTTTTTCTTCAAGTGTACCCCCGCTGATATCACGATTAAAAGCCTGAATGCGGGAAGAGATTTCATCCATGGATAGCCCGTGGGCATCCATGAGATAGCTTTCGGTTTGAATGAGCAGTTCGGCCTCTTCATCCCCGGAAACCTCGATATCGGCCACACCTTCCAGACGCACCAATTGGTTATAGATATAATTTTCCGCTGTCTGGCGTAACAGATTCATGTCATTGATGTCCGGATGATTCACAGCTACCCGCATGATAGGGGCAGCATTGGGATCGTTCTGATAGATATTCAGCTCATCCACTTCCTGGTCGGTGGCGATAGAGGAAAGCGCTTTTTGTAAATCCAGAAAAGCTGTATTCATATCCTGTCCCCAGTCATAATGAACGGTGGTCAACAGCCTGCCGGTGCCAATGACTGAAGAAACATCGGTTACGCCGTTTTGGCGTATGGACAGACTTTCTATGTTTTCGGCAAACCTGGTTTCAATCTCCGAAGGTGGCGTTTCTCCGGAATGAAGCTCTACAAACAAACGGGGATTTTTCAGATCGGGAAACAGATCCGTCCCCAAACGGTTAAATGAGATGTAACCAAGAAGCAAGACTGCAAAAACAAGCATGGTGATGGTTACGGGGTATCGTACGGAGAAGCGGGTTAGTTTTAGCATGTATTTTGGTTTATTTTCTATGGTTCTTTATTTTATATAATGCATGAATGCGTGAATGTGTGAATGTGTGAATGCGACAATGCGGAGGATGCATGAATGTTTGAATAATAATGTATGATCGGTGTATAGTCCCGGCATTAATGCATGAATTTTAATTATCTATTAGGATAGGATGAATTTTTTGCTTTTCCGATGATTCTTATTATTTCATTGGCTTCTTTTCTGAATCTTGTCAATTCTTCTTTGTTATCAGATAATCCGGCAGTATCTATTATCTCCAGCCAATAGTCCGACTCATCGGCTTCTTCTAAAACAATGCAAATTTTACTAAAAAATTCAGCTTTGGATCTGGCTCTGCAAGCAGCCCTGTAATTTGCCCCTGTTGAGGTTGCACATTTTACAAGCTGATATTCAATAACCGAAGATGCTTTGCAACTCATCAATGAATTGCAAAAGAAAATAATATCTACTGCGAATTTCTTGGTAATTTTCTTCAACTTTTCAATAAATATTTCTTTTTCTGTCATATTTTTTATTATTTTTTTAATCATTTGTCATTCAAGCATTGACGCATTCAAGCATTGACGCATTCAAGCATTGACGCATTCAAGCATTATTATCATTCACTCACTGCAGCACCTTCACCCTGCTCCGGTCCCTCAGCGTTTCGTAGCCATCGGTGACCACCCGTTCATCCTTTTCAATTCCGTCGATGATCTCGACCCGGTCCCCGGATTCAATTCCCGTTACTACATTTCTTTCATGGGCGCGTTCCTGGCGGACCACATATACGATTTGACGGTCGTTTTTCTCGAGCACAATTTCCCTGGGCAGGGTGATCACACTGTCCTTATGTTCTACCATAACATTGGCTTTTACAAACATTCCCGGGCGAAGCCGTTTTTGTTGATTCTGGATCCTGATTTTGGCATCAAACATACGGGTATCCGGGTCCACAGCAGGAGAAATCTCCGTTACTCTCCCCTCAAGGGCTTGCGCTGTATCCAGGGAATAATGATTTACGCTTACTTGTTGGCCGCTCTCAATTATCGAGAGGGTTTTCTCCGGAAAACTCACTTCCAGCATCAATTCACGGTAATCCATGATTTTGGCTACGTCGGTATTGGCATTCATATGGGTTCCCTGGGTATAGTAAGGTAGTTGAGTTATGAATCCGGTTATAGGAGCGTTTACGGAAAGTTTATCCAGGTTCAGCCTGGCTTCTTCCAGAGCATTCTGGGCATTGATGTAAGTTTTTTCTGCATTGGTCAATTCCCGAAGGGTCACACCGCCTTTTTCATAAAGGGCTTGTTGCTTTTCATACTCCTGTTTGGCAATTTCCTGCTCCAGTTTTACTGATTCAAGCTGGATACCCAGTTCATATTCACGGTTTCTGAGTTTTATCAGTGTTTCCTCTTCCTTGATCTGATCACCCAGTTCAAACTGTTGGTTGGTTCTCGGATTGTTCTGGAGGAGATAATCACCTTCCACTTTGGTAACCAGCTCTGCTGAACGAATGGCATTTACTGTACCGGTGGTTTGCAGGAATTCACTAATGTCCTCGTAATCTGCCTCCATAACCGATACGGGTACTGCAACGTCACTGTCTCTGCTGGTCTCTCCCTGGTTACATCCGGAGAACATCATCGCAATGATTGCCATGGCAGAAAGGATCCGTAAAAAAGAAAAAGTTTTTGTATGCATACGTTTGGGATGTTTATTATTCTAAAATACTATTAACTACCTCTTTTGGGAGCAATGGCTCATTCTCTATAAAATCGTACAATGTCTGCATCTTAAGGTTAAGCAGTTCCATTTTATAATCGATAAGTGCTGTGGTCAAATCCATCTTCGCCTGGCTTAACTGATTCTGATAAAGCTGAAGGTCCATTCCTGTTAGATCGCCGTTATTATACCGTTCCAAATTGATTTCATAGGTCAGTCGGGCATTCTCTTCATTTTTCCTGGCAATTTCAATCTGATTCTTGTAATTTCTTAAATTCCTTATTGTTTGCCGAATTTCCAGGTTGATCGATTTGGATTCTTCATTCAAATCAATCTCATTGGATTGCACATTCAATTTAGCTGCTTTTATACGTGCTTCACGAGCCCCCCAGTCCCAGATGGGAACATTAAAACTTAGCGCAATGGACGGGCTGGTTGTGGGCACATCGTACATGTCGGCAAATTGTCTGTCTACACCCTGTACTCCAACAGAAACCGATACATTTCCTTTAAATTTATTCCGGTCACTTGTTTCAATCAAGTTAAACTTTGCATTTTGAAGTTCGATCTCCCGGTTGCGGATCTCCAGTCGTGACCCAAGGGCATTCTGTATGGCTTTATCCATTTTGATCTCTACCGAATCGATCTCTATATCGAGCATAGCCCTGAAATTCCTGTCAAGGTCCATACCGATGAGTTGCTTGAATTCATCTTTGGCATTTTGGAGTTGCACTTCCCGGGTATAGACTTGTGAACGAGCCGAGGCAAGATTAACTTCCGCCTGATAAAGTTCCTCCAGGGCCAGTAAATCGGCATCAACTTTGTTTTGCACAACTTCATAATTATCCTTTTGATTTTCCAGTTCTTCTCTGGATATTTCCAGGGCCATTTGAGAAGCATACAAATTATAATAGCTTCTGGTTACCTGTACCTCTGTGCTCAGCTTTTGAAGCCTGTATTGTATGTCTGATCTTTCGTAATCCAGCTCAATTTCTTCCAGATTCTGTTTGGTTTCATTATAGGAGAAAAGGGGCTGGTCGTACTGTAGAAACAAATTGTTGCTGAAAGCAATATCCTGGTTTTCTTGTGTCCCGATATCCGTAGTTGAATGTTGCCAGGCAAGCCGGTTATTCAGGGATAATTCCCCGTCTGTAAGTTTAATGGGTTGAGAAATGTTAAAATTGGCCATGCTGGAATACATTTCTGTGGTCTGCCATCTGGAATTCACTTCATAGAATCTTTCTTCCCGGGAATAACTAAAAGGCTCGAGGGAAAGGTTAAAATTGGTTTTCAGCGAAGCCCTTTGAGCATCCAGAAAATTTTTGCTGCGTTCTCTGTTTAGTGCGCTTTTTCTAACTTCCGGACTGTTATTGTTGGCAATTTCCAGTGCTTTTTCAAGCGTGATCACTTCCTGGGCACTGGCAGAGGTGCCAAATAACATGGTACAGAACAATGGAATAATGATTTTTTTTAACATAGTGTTTTATTTTCGAATTAATTTGACGGCATCAGCAACTACCGTTCTGGCCCTGGATTGATTAGAAATTTGAATTCTTGCCGAATCCGGGGAGAAGTAAAACTCACCCAAGGACACCCAGTCCCCCTCATAATCGCTTGCATTAACGGATATCTCTTCTTCTCCGTCGTCATGGAATACCTTATAATGATAGAGCTTTTCTTCATTGTTATTCCCCCGTCGGCCCCATCTTGGCTGTAATCCTGCATCGGAAACATAGACCTGTACATCATAATTCCCTGCGTCTTTTACAGGCACCATCCATAAGGCTTTTTGTTTTCCATTTCCGGCCATGATATAACTGGCCGATAATTTGACATCTCCATAAAACTTATTGTGGATGGCTTTTTGCCATTCTTCCGGCGGCCGCCAGGGATTAACCCCTGTATATTCCTCCTGGCTCTGGTTGTTTTGGATAAGGTCTCTCAGCTTGGTACTTTTTTCTGAAGCCAAAATACGGAAAGAGGGATCTTCATTGTCTACTATGATGGCTTCATCATTGGATGAAGGGGGTTCCACCTCCCGGATAAATTCACCGCCATTGGCATGCTCCTTTTCCTCAATGTTCCGCAAAGGAAAATTCAGTGTTGACGGTAAGTTGGAAGAAACAAGCGTATTGGCAATCAACATGGAGGGTTCTTCACCGACAGACAAGCCTGTCCTTTTACTTTGCCCGGGATCCAGAATGACCGTTTTTTCTTCCGACAAACTCCTGTTTCTGCGACGTCCGATACGCATGTTCAGGTTTACTATACCCAATCCCTTACCGGTATTTGTGATGGTTATTTCTGCCTGATACCTGGGTCGCTCCCTTTCATAATAGGAGAAGGCTTCCATATCAGTGAATTCAAATGCCGGCAGTTGTTTAGAGTATAGCCAGTCGTTGATATACTTTTCTGTATTTACCTGATGCTGGTTTTTTATGTAATCCAGAAATACCTGGCCGGTATTGTTCTGGTAGCGCGAAGCCATAATAAAACTGTCCAGTTCTTCATCAAACTCTGAAACCCCTGAGAAATGCTTCATCAGATTAATAAAATAGTCTCCTTTGATATTGATGACATCACTGAGCCGGACAAAATTGGCTGTATCGCTCATCAATTCGGCAAATGATTTATCCTGCAACAAAAGATTCGCTTTTTCTTCGTCTCCAACTCCATCGTTCCCGAAGAAACTGCGTCTGCCCTCTTCTGAGCTGCGTTCTTCTATGTATCGCTCAAAAACAGGATTCATCACTGGTAGCTCCTTAAGACCAAAATCATTGGTATAGGAAATAAAATTGGGCAGTATTTTGGTGTTACCGCTGAGATCTTCGCTTCTAAACCATCCCCTGCGAAAATCCTCCCCTTCGATAAAATTGGACTGAATGAATCGTCTGAACAGCTCTGCCTTCATATCCTCCGTCGAACTTTCCTGATCTCTTCGTCTTTGTCTTCTTTTTAAAGCCCGAGGAAAATCAGCTCCATCCAGGGAAAAGGCACGTTCCTGCATCAAAACCATCTGGGGTAAAGAGGCTTCACTGGCCAGTGTGAAATTTTTCTTATAGGCATAGAACTGAGCTGGTACTTCAACAATGGAAAAATCCGGATAGGGGTATTCCAGATGTAGATCCGACTCATAATTCTCCATTACCGTTTTAATAATTGAGGGAATGGTATCCTGAATCTCACTGAAGAAAGGTTTATATTTGTCGTGGCCGGCTTTATGATAGAGATTATAGGTGATATCATCCACGGTAAGGGAGTCCCGTTGGTACTTTCCGGCAATAACCGACATGGAAGTCAAAGGTTTTGCGGGGTGAAAATTCCATTTATTGTCTTGCCGCCCGGCCTTTCCCTGGCTCAATACCTTTAAGTTTTTAGTTGATTCTACTGTCAATTGGTATTCTGCAAAATTCTTGCGGAATCCTGAAACATTATTGACTGAGAAGCCCGTCCCCGCCTTTGGGTACCATAAAAGCTCCGGTGTAAACATCAGGTATTCGGGACTGATAAAGCTGAATTTTTTGGGCATTCGGAATAGGACCATATGTTCGCCCCTGAACAGAAGCCGGTTTGGAACATCCAGGTAACAAATCCTTTCGTCGGGCCTACCAGTGTAGTGAAGGGTTATTTTTGTTGAATCCCCGGGGTTCAGCGTTTTATCGATAATGATCAGGTGTTGGTTTTGTGTGTATTTTGTTTCCTGGTCTCCAATGATGCACTGGTTGAGTTGAAATCCGGGATTTAAGCTGAATATCAATGAGTCTATCGATTCGGTGGAAGGATTCACCACAACCATTTCAGCAGCCATTTGAACCTTATCTCCTTTGTGAACCAAGTCAATGTCATATGCTCTAACCTTGGGCAGATTTTCCTGAAGATGCTGGTCATTTAGTGATATCAGCTTGTTCCGGAATTGGCGCATAGAGGTCTCTTTTTTTATGTGGTTGGCAGCAAGTAATAAAGCAATTCCCAGGAATAGAATCCCTCCGCTCCATGAAACCCAGTACACCGAATTGGACTGGCGCAGCCTTTTCATTAGAAGCACTGTAAAAAAAACCAGTGCAATTCCCATAGAAACGTATAACGTCCTGTGCATGACAATACGGAAGGAATCAGCCAAACCAGTGAATTCCGACCATATCATGGGGATGTTGAATGACATGTAGTCAAAGAGGTAGTAGAGCTTATCGTCCAGATAGAACAGGGTTAATGCAATGTAGCCCAACAGCACAAGCAATACTATGGCCTGGTTCCTGATCCACGCCATCAGAAAGAAAGATAAGCCAAAAATGAACAATAATGTGGGCAGGGAAATTAAAAGAAAATATAAGCCGTAACCTAAAAGGTCTACTGTCATATCCTCTGTCACCAGCGTAAAGATGAGTGGAATAAGCAGGATAAGCACGTTCAGACCCAGGAAGACTTTTAAATTCCCGTAGATTTTGCCCCAGATATATTCTCCATTGGAGATCGGTCGCACGTAGATAACTTCTGTTGTATCCTGTTTTTTATCCCGTTTCATGAAGTCGGTAGCAAGAAAAACTGCAATAATAGCCTGGATTACATTAAATATTAACAGCGAGGCATAAGGGATGTTGGTGGGTAATCCTCTGAGAATCCTGGGAGAGAACTCTTGTTGGGATACGAGTATGTTGAAAAGGATCAGCACAATAAAGGCAATGATCGCAAAAATGCGCAAAAACCAGCTCCGCATGAGTGTTTTGGATTCAAAGCGGGCAACTGTATTAAAATGTTTGAGGGAGAACATTGTTTTATCAATTAAAATTCATTAACCATGAATTCGTTTAATTCTTTATCCATGAAGTATACATAGGCATGTTCCAGGTCGGGTTCTATTCTTTCACCGGAATACCCGGGCAGGTCTTCGGCTACCACAACCACTTCCCATCCTTTTTCCATCATTACCGTTGAGATAACCGGATATTCCTCTTTTACCTTTTCCAGTTCCCGGGTGGTAAGAATTAACTTCCATACATTGCCACTGGCTTTTTCCGTGAGATCTTCGGGAGTTCCCTTAAAGGCAACCTCTCCCTGGCTGAGTAGGGCCATTTGGTTGCAGGTACTGGAAATGTCTGCAACTATATGGGTGGAGAGGATGATGATTCGTTCTTCTCCGGATATTTTCGACAACAGGTTCCGGAAACGGATACGTTCATCGGGATCTAGCCCAGTGGTAGGCTCATCGACCACAATAAGCTTGGGATTGTTGATCAGCGCCTGTGCAATTCCCAGCCTGCGTTTCATTCCCCCTGAAAGTTTCCCGGCCTGCCGGTCACGGGCATCAAAAAGCCCCACCTCCTCAAGCATTTCATCAACTGCTTCTCTTCTTTGCCTGTTGTTGTAAAGACCCGATAAAGCTGCAGAATAGTCCAGGAATTCCCATGTTTTCAGTTTTGAGAAAAACCGAAAGTCCTGGGGAAGATACCCGATCATCTTACGGATTTCTTTCCGGTGTTTGTGGATATTTTTCCCATTAACCGTAACCTGTCCGGAGGTGGGCTTCATAAGGGTTACCAGGATTCGCATCAAGGTGGACTTGCCGGCTCCGTTGGGGCCGAGCAGACCGAACATTCCGTTGCCGATGGTCAGTGAAACGTCTTTCAGGGCATAAAAATTCTTGTTGTAAACCTTGCTTAACTGATCAATGTGAATTTCCACTGATTTAATTTTTACGGGTTAATATGTAATGTTTTAAGGAACAATTTTGGCTGATTTGCGCTAAACTGAGGTTAATCACCTGGCTGGTCTTGCTATAAGACTGGCTTTCCCGATTGATTCATTCATTTTATAGTGATTAGACACAAAAATTTTGAATCTATTACAAAAAGAAAAAATTTTTTTAAATTTTGTTAAATTTCTCCATTGTTATTTCTATTCAATCTTATGCGTTATAGTTATATTGAACTGATAGTGTTTATTTTCCTGACAGCTACATTGACAAGATGCGGCTCAAAAGCTCAGGATATGCCGGGGAGTGAGGTTGTTCAACCCATAGATTCCACGTTTGTGAATCCTGTATGGGATGGTGCCGATCCGTGGATGGTAAAGAAAGAT
>JBNJFN010000112.1:0-1441 GCA_051746885.1 Bacteroidota bacterium
ATTGGTTATTGCCTGCCTGCCAACAGGCAGGGTGCTTTGTTACATGCATGCCCCCTTCTTTTTTGTTTCGAAACTAACCTTTCCCGGCAGCAAACCTGTTGTCTATGGAATATTTTCCAGCGCCACTGTAGAGTAGTACAATAAATACCACAAGCCCTTTAAGCGGATGCAGTATTGTGGTCAGGGCATCGCCTTGCGCACTATGCATCAGAACGGCCACCAACATGGTAATCAACATAAGGGCAGCAGCAGGCCTGGTCAGAAAGCCGAAAATAAGCAAAAGACCGCCGCCGAATTCTGCAAGGGCAGCCAGGAATCCCCAGAAAGCAGGTGCAAAATCAAGTCCTACAACACCCATGGCACCACCAATACCGCTCCAGGTATCAACTCCCCCGGTGATCTTTGGCCAGCCGTGGAGTACAAATATTACACCAAATCCTATTCTTAAAATCAGCAATGCTACGTGAAGTGCATCGTTCGAAGTATTGAACATTTTATTACTCATAACACAATTAATTTATGGGGTTCATATTATTTTTTTATATAAGAAGCTGTAAAAACGATATTGTTGAATGGTTTAACAAATCAAATCCTTAAAGGTTCATGGGAATATTTTGGTTATTGGATTTTTGTCCCGATATTTGTTCATGGACCATCCCAAAGCGTATGGCAGCTCAGTGATGACTGAACATGGTTTGCTCTGCATGGGCGGCAACAACCGGGATTCTGTCTCCAGGGAAGTCTTCCTTCTGCAGTGGCAGCCGAAATAGAATTGTTTAATAGCACAAACCTTTACAAAACCAAACAAACCTATGAAAAGACTAATATTACTTATCTGCCTGTTTCTTATTGCCCCGACATTTCTGTTGTTCGGGCAGTCGGAAGAAAATCCTTACTGGCATAAGGATGGAGCGTTCCTGGATACGCAGAAAATATTCCATGACGAGCGTTTTCCCAATGTTGTGGTGGCCACAGATGGAACTGTTATTGCCACCTGGGGAAGGGACTCAGTCAGGGCACGCCGGAGTGAAGACGGAGGGAAAACCTGGGGGCCGGAAATAACCATTGCTAATCCCGGCTTTCAGGGCGGGGGCACCATTGTGGATGAGAATACAGGGGATATCCTGACTTTTGTTGAAGCAGGCCATCCCCCCGGCCCATTTACGATGTACCGCAGCAAAGATCAAGGAAAGACCTGGCAACCGAAAGAAGTGGAAATTCATCCCGATAAAAACGGCCACTATCCCTCCATGCACATGAACGAATCAGGTATCACCCTGCAATATGGCGAACATGAGGGGAGGCTGATAAGACCCACACGTTATTATCACGGTGGGAACGACCGCGAATATTGGGATGAGCACTATACCAACGCCATCTACAGCGATGACGGCGGAAAAACTTGGCATACAAGCGCTGCGTTCCCTGCAAACGGCACAGG
>JBNJFN010000112.1:1541-9255 GCA_051746885.1 Bacteroidota bacterium
GACAAAGGGCCAAGACTGGAAGACCTTTATTGAAGAATGATCCGGAGAAAAGTTCCCATAACTCCTGAGTCACCTCCATATACAGATAATAATATGTCAATCAAATATTTGGCGATTGTTGATATTCTAAACAAACATTGTTTATAAGTTTTGTTGGAACCCCCTATCCGCATCCGGATGATTTGATATCTTTGCATTTTTGCCTGGTTTAGCCTTAAGGAATATGAGAAAACCCAATATTATATATACATTAATAGATCATTATATAGACGTTAACACTTCTCATTCCGTAAAAAAAAGAGGTCTCGCCCTCTGGAGGGGAGGTCACATCACCGGGATATGGACCACCATCAAAAATACCCTCCAGGCCAACATGCTTAGTTCAAACTATAACGAGGAATATGTGGTGGAAATCGGATTCAGTGGGAAAAATAACCTGCAGACCTCCTGCAGTTGTCCTTATGATCATGGCGGAATCTGCAAACATACGGTAGCAGTTTTGACAGAATGTAAACTTGGGAACCACCTCAATTCCATTTACAACAGAAAAAGGGTGGATCCGAAGCATGTCTCCGTTACCGCCGCATCGATTGATCAGGAAAGACTTGAACGCTCTATACCCGCTGACCTGGAAAACAAGGTCAATCAGTTGGCTGCTTCTGAAAATATTCAGGTAACAGAGGATAAGAACGGCATCTTCAAAGCAAACGTCCACGATGGTGAGACAACTTATTCCGTTATTCTAAATAAAAAGAAATACGAAACCACCATCCATACTTCCTGCACCTGTAGTGATACCGAACACATCTTTTGTGTTCATAAGCTGGTGGCATTGCTTTTTATATCCAGGCACTATGGGGAACATGCTTTTGAATCCTCCCATTCATGGGAAAAAGAAAAAGCAGAACTATTGGAAGATTATGGATATACTCCCGATAATTATCCCCCCGACAAATTGCGGTTTTACTTTAATGAAGGCCATCTGGAACTGGAAGTACTGGATCCGTCCGTCACCCAAATATCCGAATTGACTAAATTCAAAGGTTTTGATAATGCAACTCCTACTGAACAGTATCTGCAGGCCCGCTATGGAAATAAAAACCGGGAGGAAACCTCATCTCTTGGCTATGTAATAGAAATCTGGCCCACCTTTTCAGGCCTTCACCTTCCCAGAATAACACCAGTGTATGGTAAATTGCGCAAAGACCGTAGTGCTCACAAACAAACCGTTGAATCGGTGGAGCACCTCTATGACATTGGATCTGTTTTAAAAGATATCACTCCGGAAGATCAGGAAATTATTTCATTGACTAATGAATACCGGGATGCAGAAACCCGGTTAAACAAGGATTTGCTTGCTGCCATAGAACATGGAAAAACACACTGGTATGCCATTTCAGAGGAAGAAGCCCGGCAGGTCCTTCCCCGGTTAAACGATTTCTCCAGGTATTACCTGAGTTATCTTCATCAGATACTTCCAAAGATGAAAGACAAATATGTCTACTTCAGTGAATGGATCCATAATAATGCGCGCTTCCCGGCCAAAAACCTGGAGCCCGTTAATATCAATACGGAAGAGTTTCTGGAGAGCAAACTGGAAGTGGAGAAAAAAAAGGGAAACATTGAACTTACCTTTTCCATAACCATCAATGGGAAAGACCCCATGCAACCCATTGATGACATGCATTATCCCATCTGGATCAACTTTGAAGACAGCGAAATTCACACATGGAAAAATCATCACCACTTTCTGCTGGCCGCTCACTTCGATTTCCAGGAGGAGAAGGTCATCGAAATTCCCCCAGACCAGTGGCCAAAAATATTCGAAACATTTATTAAGGAAATTCAGAATAAAATCCCGGTCGAAATGGCTGAAAACATGAAACCCAAAGAAAAGAAGGTACAACCAACAACTAAGATCAAGCTTACCGAAACCGGTAATTTCCTTCTGCTCTATCCCATTGTTGTTTACAGCAATAAAGAAGTACTTCTCAACGAAGCGGGGAAAAACCTGTATGACTCAGACGAAGAGGTGTTAACCGTTATTCCCAGGGACAAGGAATATGAACAGAATATACGGGATTTTATTGTTGATCTCCATCCCAACTTCAGCCATTTTTCAGAGCAGGAATACTATTTTCTGCATGTAGATGAAGTGATGAAAAAGATGTGGTTCTTTAATTTCTTTGAAAAATGCCAGGAAAAAGGTATTCAAATATACGGGTTCAAAAATCTCAAAAAGATCCGTTACAATCCCAACCGGCCTTCTACCAGTTTCAGTGTAAAATCCGGTATCGACTGGTTCGACCTGGACATGCAGGTAAATTTCGGCGATCAGGCAATATCTTTAAAGGATATCCGCAAGGCAGTGATGAAAGAACAACAATATGTCAAGCTTGGGGATGACAGTTGGGGACTGCTCCCCGGAGAATGGTTTGAACAGTGGGCAAAGATGCTTAAGTTCGGTAAGGTGCAGGACGGCAAGCTGAAATTAAGCAAGCTTCACTTTCAGCTTATCGACCAGTTGTACGAACAATTGGAGGACAATGCAGTGGCGGAAGAAATTGAGGAAAAAAAGCAGTTGCTGCAATCGTTCGATTCCATCGAAGAGGTGTCCACTCCGAAAGGCGTGGAAGCAGAGCTGCGCAATTATCAACAGGCAGGGCTTAACTGGCTTGTATTTCTATACCGGTTCAGGTGGGGCGGAATTTTGGCGGATGACATGGGTCTGGGAAAAACCCTTCAAATGCTTTTGCTGTTTCAGTATATCCAATCCCAAAACGGACAGGAGCGGCAACAATTTCTGGTGGTGGCTCCCACCACCCTGCTCTTCAACTGGGAGAACGAAATCCTTAAGTTCACACCCGGAATGAAATATTGCATCCACTGGGGGCAGTTGCGAACGAAAGACAGCAATGAATGGAATGACTTCGATATCATTCTGACCACCTATGGCACCCTTACACGTGATATCGAATGGATGAAAGACTTTCAGTTCACCGTTGCTGTGCTGGATGAATCGCAGGCGATCAAGAACCCTTCATCCCTCCGCTTTAAGGCAGTAAACCTCATCAATGCAAAATACCGCTTCACACTGACCGGCACGCCCATTGAGAATAACACAATGGAGCTGTATGCCCAGATGCAGTTTGTTAACCCTGGCCTGTTGGGATCCCAGAATTTCTTCAAAAAGGAATACGCCCTTCCAATCGATAAGCACGGAGATAAGGAGAAAACACGTGAACTGCAGCAACTGATCAAACCTTTCCTGCTCAGAAGAACCAAGGAAAAGGTTGCCAGAGAACTGCCGCCAAAAACCGAAATTCCACTTTACTGTGAGATGGATAGCGAACAGAGAAAAGTATACGAGGCTTTCAAAAATGAATACAGAAACCAGGTGCTCAATAAAATCGACGAAGAGGGGATTGAAAAGGCCAAATTCAATGTACTTGAGGCGCTGACCAAGTTAAGACAGATATGTGATTCCCCGGAACTTATAAATACAGAGGAAGACTATGGCGACAGCTCCGTAAAACTTCAGGAGATCTTGCGTCATATAAGGGAGAAAACCGGGGAACACAAGGTGATCATCTTCTCTCAGTTTGTGAGCATGCTCAAGCTGATCACCCGGGAGCTGGATAAGGAGGGATTGGTTTACAGCTACCTGGACGGCTCTACCCGCAACAGGAAGCAGGCAGTGCAGACGTTCCAGGAGAACAATCAATGCCGTATTATGATCATCAGTCTGAAAGCCGGTGGGTTGGGCCTCAACCTAACCGAGGCAGACTACATCTACCTGATCGATCCGTGGTGGAACCCGGCTGTGGAACAACAAGCTATAGACCGTACGCACCGGATTGGGCAAGACAAGCACATCTTTGCCTACAAGATGATCTGCAAGGATACAGTGGAAGAAAAGATCCTCAAACTGCAGGAAAAAAAGAAGAGCCTTGCAGAAGACCTGATCACCGCCGAACAGAGCTTTGTCAAGAAGCTGAGCGAGGAGGACATCCGTGCCATATTTGAATAAGGAAGCAATCCCGGAGTAAATACAATCAAAACTTTCATGTTATATGGCGTACCCTCCCTTAACCTCCCTTGAAAAGGAAGGCGGTCGGCCATTGCCAGAGTCAATGGTTTTTGCTTAATGGCCGGAAAAAAGATTATGAATAAATCAAGTTGATTTACTGGGATTATAACCACACAATTCGAATGGTAATCTGAATTTCAAAACGTAGATTTTATCCTTCTATTCGTTTTTTACATAAATTAATTTGGTGTTTACAACACTAGCTACATGTAAATCCCCTCTCCCACTCCAATGGGTAGATCCAATCCGAACCATACAAACAATAGTATAAGCCACATAAGGAAAAGTATTACAGCATAAGGAAACAACAGGGATATGACGGTTCCTATGCCCAGGTTTTTATTGTATTTATGCACCCAACCCAGCAAAAGGGGGAAGTAGGGATATATCGGTGAAATACAATTTGTGATGGAATCGCCAACCCGGTACATCAACTGAACAAAAGCGGGACTATAACCGATCTGGAGAAGCATCGGTATAAACACAGGGGCAAAAATAGCCCATTTTGCCGAGCCGCTTCCCATAAAAATATTAATGACGGCCACAATGATCATAAACAATGTGAACATCAAAGGACCGGTAAGACCTGTAGCCTGCAAAAATTCGGCGCCTGAAATGGCCAGTATAGTGTCCAGTTGCGACCAGTTAAAAAGGTTGATGAACTGAGCTACCACAAGCATTAAGACAATATACCCCGACAACTCTTTCATTCCATGCTCCATAAACTGAAGTACGTCATTCGGTTTTTTTACGGTGCCGGTAGCTTTACCAAAGAAGTAGCCTGGTATAGCAAAGAAGAAAAACAATATGGGAATAAGCCCTCTTAAAAAGGGCGATGGGACAAGACCTCCCGTTTCGGGATCACGCAGGGGTGCCCCTGGCGGTGCAACCAACAGAACAATAAAGATTACATAAATCAATAATGCAATACCGGCACGCTTAAGACCTCTTTTCTCATCTTCGCTTGAGAGGGTCTCCTCCGGATCTGTATCCGCTGACAAATCGCAGCTTAGTTTATTGCACCTGGGCAGGGTGAATTTCGATACCACAAAAGCACCCACAATACCAAGTAAAACGGTGGATACAATCATAAAATACCAGTTGGACGTGGCACTGACCTCCATTCCGTCAGCTACCCGCTCGGTTACGGAGGTACTAATGCCGGCCAGTAAGACATCGGTGCCGGCAATGAACAAATTGGCAGTAAAACCTGCTGTTGCTCCTGCATATCCGGCTATCAGACCGGCTATGGGGTTTAACCCCATCTGCCTGAAAATAAGTGCTGCTATTGGCGGAACAATCACCACCCCGGCATCGGAACCAATATTGCCACATGCTCCAATAATAAATATAACCGGTAATACAATCTTATTGGGTACTGAAAAAGCGACGGTCCGCATGGCAACACTAAGCAATCCGCTTCGCTCGGCAATGGAAACTCCCATCAGCATAACCAGCACCAGCCCAAAAGGTGCAAAATGGGAGAAATTAGTTACCATCTCCTGCACAAAACGCCGCAACCCTTCTCCGGAGATCAGGTTCTGAACCTCCACCTCCTCGCCTGTTGAAGGATCCGTGGCGCTAACTCCTAAATAGGAAGTTATACCACTTAAAATTACTATAAAAATACAAATCCACACAAAGATCCAAAACGGGTGTGGAAGTTTGTTCCCAAGCAACTCTATCCAACGTATCAACCCCGAAGAGCCTGTATCCTGCTGTTGACCGTTTACCTTATTTGAATCTTGGTTGTTCCCGGCTTGTCCATTCTTTTTTTCCATATTGAGCCAGTAGCAATTTTAGGTTCAAAGATTTATGTTATTAAAAAGATAATGGAATGTTTATAGATTCAATATATTGAGGACAAATCTAAAAATAAAAGGCAATACTTCATATTGATAGACGTTCAAATTTTTGAAGTTTTAAAGTCTTCAAACAGTTTCAGGACTTAGTTTTATTTTTCCGGATCCGGCCATGGATCCGGTTTTTTTGAATCACCCCCCACTCCAGCTTCCTGAATTTGAGAAATCAGAGAATATTCCTTATAATTGTCTCCCAAAATCAAAATTCATGGAAAAGTCATCTGAACATTCCCCAAAAACACTCTTTTCAGGTTCGGAATTATTTTTTCTGCCTTTACGGGGATCAAAATTATTGCTTTCAGGAAAAACTTTGTTCGGTCTGCTTCTCGCAATATTTTTCCTGCCAACAGCAGATGCCCAGCAACTTCATGTCCCCTATGTTACCACTCCGCCGGAAGTGGTGGATAAAATGCTGGATATTGCAGATGTAGGGCCAGGAGATTATGTAATAGATCTTGGCGCGGGGGACGGGCGCATTCTCATCGAAGCAGCCCGGCGAGGATCCGTAGGACACGGGTTGGAGATTGACCCGGAACTCGTAAGGAAAGCTGAAAAAAACGCTCAAAAAGCCAGTGTATCAGAAAAGATTATGTTTTTAAAGAAAGATGTGTTCAATGCGGATTTCAGCCAGGCTACGGTAATAACAACCTATATGACAACCACCCTCCACACCAGGCTGCGCCCTTCCCTTTTGAAAGACCTCAGTCCGGGTACCCGCGTGGTATCCCACGATTTTCACATGGGGACATGGGAAGCCGATAAGCATGTAGAATTGGGCGATCACGATATCTATTACTGGGTTGTACCGGCAACCATCGAAGGCCGGTGGTACTGGGAAGCAAACGGAAAGAAATTCAGCATGTATGTCCGGCAAACCTTCCAGGAGATCCGGATTAAAATAAGATCAGAAGATGACTCTTTAAAGGTGAATGACAGCAAGCTAATCGGCAAACGAATCAGTTTCACGGCCAATAACCCGGAGAACGGGAACCATTACACATATCACGGAGTTATCGATGAAATCATCATAGAAGGAATGGTCCAAATTGACAATGGAAACCAAAAAGGAATTGAAAACTGGTCGGCTACCCTGCACAAATAGTTCTCTGCTATAAAACCATTGCCGGGAACCCCTCTGACATGGCGCGGCAAGTAAATTCTGCGTATAAGCTACAATGATTTCTATTGTCCTGCCGCTGCCTTACTTATCACCGCAATCTGACCTCCGTGATAAGCATTGTGCTCAGCCACAATTGTAGCCTGGCGCAACAGATGATGACCGGGATTGGCTTTAAAGGATTGGAACAGGTCATTTGATGGGTCCTGAACAAGGTTGATCATCTCATCCATTAAATCCTTAACATGGCGAATCGATTCCTCCCATTCCTCACTGGAGCGAGGTTTCGAATGCTTCGGCCAGAAGCCCTCAGGCCATGGAGGCGAATGATAATGGGAATCTTTGGAATATTCCACCAGATCATGTAGCGCGATACGCAGATGTTCCGTCAATTCCCAAATGGTATGGGCGAAACCTTTAACCTGCTTTCCGGTGTTCTCATACGAGATCGAACCAAGTAATTCCGGCAACGGCCTAAAGGCATTGCCTTGACTGATCAACGTTACCAACTGATCCCGGAGTTTTTGATCATTGTCTGTATTCATATTCTGATATTGTTTTGCTTAATTAGCATCTGACTTTATAGACAGGCTCTAATTAGTATGTAACCACAAGATATTTACCTGCTTTCCAAAATTCTTCCTG